>NZ_JBEYAL010000011.1:0-227010 GCF_040631655.1 Streptomyces sp. NPDC019937 | reverse complement strand
CCCGCTGGGCATCAGTCAGTGACAACGGCGGAATCTTCGGACCCGGACGACTCATACCGAACCAACGACAAACCTCCGACTCAGGTCACTAGCCGGCCCGCGCCGTGAACGCCGCGTACGCGGGCTCGTCGAAGAGGACGAAGCGCACCTCTTCGACGGCCGTGTCCGCGGCGCGGACCGTCTCCACCGCGATCCGGGCGCCGTCGTCCATCGGCCAGCCGTAGATCCCGGTGGAGATCGCAGGGAACGCCACCGTCCGGGCGCCCAGTTCGTCCGCGACGCGCAGGGACGCGCGATAGCAGGACGCCAGCAGGCCGGAGCGGTCCTCGGTGGCCGACCACACCGGGCCCACGGTGTGGATGACCCAGCGGGCGTCGAGCCGCCCCGCCGTCGTGGCCACGGCCTGACCGGTGGGCAGCCCCTTGCCGTAGTGGGAGGCGCGCAGGCTCCGGCAGGCGTCGAGGATCTCGGGCCCGCCCTTCCGGTGGATCGCGCCGTCCACCCCTCCGCCGCCGAGGAGGGAGGAGTTCGCCGCGTTCACGATGGCGTCGGCGTGCTGCGCGGTGATGTCGCCGTGGACGAGGGTGATGGTGGTCATGGCTCCATCGTGGGCCACGGCCGGTCGGTCCGTCCCGGTGTCAGGCGGCCACGCCGAGGGCCGCCGTGTGCGCCTCCAGGCGCTCGGCGGTGAGCGCGGTGGCCGCCGCGTCCTCGCGCGAGGTGGCGATGACCAGGGCCCAGCCCGCCAGGGTGTGGGCGCGCTGGTGGAGGGCGGCGACATGGGCCGGGTCGGCGGCGGCCGCGGTGGGTTCGGCGCGCAGCGGGGCGCGGCCGTCGCGCAGCCGTACGACCTGGCCGGCCAGGCGCTCGGCGGCCTCGTCCAGGGCCGGGTCCGGGGTGAGGGCGCGCAACTCGTCGGTCACGGTCAGCAGCGCGGTCAGATGTCCGGCGAGCCGAATGTCCAGCTCTTCCTCGCGGGAGCGGTGCGGGAAATCGGGCTGGGGCTCGGCCATGGAGTGGACCGACTTGGTGCGGATCGGCTCGTACATGGATGGCCTCCAAACGTTCAGGAGGCCATCCTAACTTGGACGCCGTCTAAAGTTGAGTCTTCTACAGATATCCGGTCACGGGATCCGTCGGGATCCGGCTCAGGGCTGGCCGTAGCCGTCGAGGAACCGCCCGATCCGGGTCACCGCGTCGGCCAGGTCCTTCTTCGCCGGGAGGGTGACGATGCGGAAGTGGTCCGGCTCCGGCCAGTTGAAGCCCGTACCGTGCACGATCATGATCTTCTCGGTCCGCAGCAGGTCGAGCACCATCTGCCGGTCGTCCTTGATCTTGTAGACCTTGGGGTCCAGCTTCGGGAACGCGTACAGCGCGCCCTTGGGCTTCACACAGCTCACGCCCGGGATCTGGGTCAGCAGCTCGTACGCCGTGTCGCGCTGCTCCAGCAGCCGTCCGCCCGGGAGCACCAGGTCGTTGATCGACTGACGGCCGCCGAGGGCGGTGGCCACCGCGTGCTGGGCGGGCATGTTGGCGCACAGCCGCATGTTGGCGAGGATCGTCAGCCCCTCCAGATAGCTGGCGGCATGGGCCTTGGGGCCGCAGACCGCGAGCCAGCCGCTGCGGTAGCCCGCGATGCGGTACGCCTTGGAGAGCCCGTTGAACGTGAGCGTCAGCAGGTCCGGGGCGATCGCGGCGGTCGGGGTGTGGGTGGCGCCGTCGTAGAGGATCTTGTCGTAGATCTCGTCGGAGCAGACGATCAGCTGGTGGCGACGGGCGATGTCGGTGATGCCGCGCAGCATCTCTTCGCTGTAGACGGCGCCCGTCGGGTTGTTCGGGTTGATGATGACGATCGCCTTGGTGCGGTCGGTCACCTTGCGCTCGATGTCGGCGAGGTCCGGCAGCCAGTCCGCCTGCTCGTCGCAGCGGTAGTGGACGGCCGTGCCGCCGGCGAGCGAGACCGAGGCGGTCCACAGCGGATAGTCGGGGGAGGGGACGAGGACCTCGTCGCCGTCGTCCAGCAGCCCCTGCATCGACATCTGGATCAGCTCGGAGACGCCGTTGCCGAGGAAGATGTCCTCGACGTCGAGGTGGATGCCCTGGGTCTGGTAGTGCTGCATCACCGCGCGCCGGGCGGAGAGCAGGCCCTTGGCGTCGCCGTAGCCGTGCGCGCCGCCGAGGTTGCGCAGCATGTCCTCGAGGATCTCCGGAGGGCATTCGAAACCGAACGTCGCCGGGTTGCCGGTGTTGAGCTTGAGGATGCGGTGACCCGCTGCCTCCAGTCGCATCGCCTCCTCAAGAACCGGGCCACGGATTTCGTAGCAGACGTTGGCGAGCTTCGTGGACTGGATCACCTGCATGTCGGCCACCTTACGGCGGAGCACCCGGCCACGCTCGGTGTTTTTCGCCACGTGGACGGTGTACGGGATCGCTCCCGGGTCCGGCCGGGAGCGTCGCGCCCCTGCGGCGCTCATCGGTAACGAGTGAGTTACCCCCGTTAATTTTCGCGAACGAGGGGTTGGCCTGGGCGGAACCGATGGCTATCGTTCACGCACCTCACCCAATCGTTCAGCTGAACGAAACGAGCCGGGAAGGCGTCCCGTCCATGTCCGAGACCTCCCACCGAACAGACCCCGGGGCGGCCCGGATACCCCGGCGGTCGGTGCTCGCCGCGGCGGCCGCGGGCGGCGGCGCCCTCGCCGGATCCGCCCTGCTGACCGGCTGCTCCGGTGCCGCGTCCGCGTCCCCGACCGAGGCCGTGCCCACCCGCGGCCCGGCCGGTCGCCCCGACCGCGGCGGCACCCTGCGCATCGCCCGGCCGCCCGCCTCCGACGCCGAGACCCTGGACCCGGCGAGCGCGCTGTCCGCGTACGAATACCTCGGCGCCCTCTACAACCGGCTCGTCCGCGTCGACAAGGACGGCAAGGTCGCCCCCGACCTCGCCGAGTCCTGGGAGCCCGACGCAAAGGCGACCACCTGGACCTTCCGGCTGCGCCGCGGCGTCACCTTCCACGACGGCTCCGCCTTCACCTCCGCCGACGCCGCCTACACCCTGCGGCACATCCTCGCCACCGCGACCGCCTCCCCGCAGGGACCGGTGCTCGCCCCGCTCGTCGATCCGAAGCGGCTGCGCACCCCCGACCCGCACACCCTCGTGGTCCCGCTGAAGAGCCCGCACGCCGAGTTCCCCAGCCTGCTCACCCACTACAACTGCTACGTCGTCCCCGACGGCAGCGCCCGCTCCATCGGCCGCACCGGCATCGGCACCGGCCCCTTCAAGCTGGCCTCCTTCACCTCCGCCGGGCCCGGCCGGGTCGTGGCGTACGAGGACCACTGGGCCGGGCGCCCGGTGCTGGACGCCATCGAATTCTTCTCCGTCGCCGACATGCAGGCCCGGGCCAACGCCCTGCTCGCCGGCCAGGTCGACCTGCTCTCCCAGACCAACCTCGACTTCGCCACCGCCCGCGTCATCGCCGCCTCCAGCCGCGCCACGATCGCCCGGTCCAAAAACGCCCAGTGGTACGTGCTGCCGATGCTCACCACCGAGAAGCCCTTCACCGATGTGCGGGTCCGGCAGGCCATGAAGCTCGCCTACGACCCCGAGCACATCCGCAAGGTCGCCCTCCAGGGCGCGGGCACGCTCGGCTGGGACAACCCCGTACCGCCGAACGACCCCGCCCACGTCGCCGCCCACCCCGCCCACGACCCCGAGCGGGCGCGCCAACTGCTCAAGCGGGCCGGGCACGAACGGCTCGCGGTGGACCTCTACACGTCCTCCTACGACCCGATCTTCACACCCATGGCCCTCGCCTACCAGGAGTCCGCGGCCCGCGCCGGGATCCGCGTCCGGATCAGGACCGCGGCCGCCGACTCGTACTACACCCAGATCTGGATGAAGAAGCCGCTCATGGCCACCTACTGGTACACCGGGCGCCCCATCGACCAACTCCTCAACCAGGTCTTCCGCGGCGGCTCCTCCTACAACGAGACCGCCTGGTCGGACAAGGAGTTCGACGCGCTCCTGGACCGGGCCCGCCGCGAGACCGACGACGGCCGCCGCCGCGAGCTGTACGGGCAGGCGCAGACCCTGGTGATCGAGCGGGGCGGGGCGATCACCCCGATGTTCGCCGACCGGCTCACCGGCATCTCCCGGAAGGTGCGCGGCTACGCCGAGCACGGCTTCGAGTTCGACTACCGCGGCATCGGCCTGAAGGGGGCGTGAGACGCGTGTTCACCTTCATCGCCCGCCGCGTCGTCGCCGCGTTCGGCACCCTGCTGCTCTCCTCCGTCATGGTCTTCCTGGCCGTCCAGGCGCTGCCCGGCGACGTCGCCACCCAGGTGCTCGGCAAGGACGCCACCCCCGACGCGGTCGCCGCGCTGCGCAAGCAGATGGGGCTCGACCAGCCCGCCTGGGAGCGCTACGCCGACTGGATCAAGGGCGCCCTGCACGGCGACTTCGGCACCTCGCTGGTCACCACCAAGCCGGTCGGGAGCGAGGTCGCCCAGTACCTCGGCAACTCCGCCCTCATCGCCGTCGTCACCGTCCTCTTCGCGGTCACCGGCTCGCTCGTGCTCGGCATCCTCGCCGGGCTCTACCGCGACCGCTGGCCCGACCACGTGATCTCCACGGTCAGCCTGGTCGGGATGTCCATCCCCGAATTCGTCGTGGCCACCCTGCTGGTGCTCGCCTTCTCCGTCACCGTCCCCGTGCTGCCCGCCGTGGTGCTGTACGGGCCGGGCGCCTCCATGGGCGAACTGCTCCCCGCCGTCTGGCTGCCCGCCGCCTCGCTCGCGATCGTGATGGCCGCGTACATCGTGCGGATGGCCCGTACGTCCGTCATCGACGTCATGGCGGGCGAATACGTCACCACCGCCCGACTCAAGGGGCTGTCCACCTGGCGCGTGGTCACCCGGCACGCCCTCCCCGGCGCGCTGCTGCCCACCCTCCACGTGATCGCGCTCAACGTGGCCTGGCTGATCGGCGGCGTCGCCGTCGTGGAGAACGTCTTCAACTACCCCGGCATCGGCAAGCTGCTGCTCACCTCCGTGCAGAACCGCGATCTGCCCGTCATCCAGGCCATCGCCCTCATCAGCGCCGTCGTCTACGTGGTCTGCAACCTCGCCGCCGACCTCGGCTCCATGGCCCTCAACCCCAAGCTCCGCACCCGAGGAGGGAGGATCCGATGAGCGTGCTGAAGACGCCTGCCGCGGCCCCCGTTCCCGCGCCGTCCGCCCGGTCAGGGGGCCCCGGCTCCGCGGCCGCCCGCGCCTGGCGCACCGTACGCACCTCCCGCCCCGCCGCCATCGGGCTCGCGATCGTCGCCGTCCACCTCGTGATCGCGCTGTTCGCCCCGCTGCTCACCCCGTACCACCCCACCGTCGGCGACGCCTCGCACGCGCTGCTCGGCCCCAGCGCCGACCACTGGGCGGGCACCGACCAGTACGGCCGCGACGTGCTGACCCGGGTGCTGTACGGCGGGCGGTACGCGCTCGGCGTCTCCGTCACCGCGACCCTCCTCACCATCGCGCTCGGCACCGTCCTCGGCTGCGCGGCCGCCCTGCGCGGCGGCTGGCTGGACGATGTGCTGATGCGGATCCTGGACGCGGTGCTGTCCATCCCCGCGATCCTCGTCCTGCTGGTCATCGTCACCGCGCTGGGCACCGGCTCCGGGGTGATCGTGCTGGCCATCGGCGTCATCTGCGTCCCCCAGGTGGTACGGGTCGTCCGCGGCGCCGCGCTCGCCGTCGTCCCCCAGGACTACGTCACCGCGGCGCGCGCCCGCGGGGAGGGGACCTGGGCGATCCTGCGCCGCGAGGTGCTGCCCAACATCACCGACGTGGTGTGCGTCGAATTCGCCATGCGCGCCTCATGGGTCGTGCTGCTGATCTCCTCGCTGTCCTTCCTCGGCTTCGGCGCCGACCCGCCCACCCCCGACTGGGGGCTCATGGTCTCCGAGAACCGCACCGCCATCACCGTCGTACCGCTGGCCAGCCTCGCGCCCATCATCGCCCTGGCCACCCTCGTCGTCGGGCTCAACCTCGCCGCCGACGGGCTGTCCAAGGCGTGGGGCGTCGACCGCATCCGGGAGGGCTCCTGATGAGCGCCATCGTCTCCGTCACGGGTCTCGGCGTCGCCTACCGGTCCGGTGGGCGGGAGATCCCCGTCGTCCACGACGTGAGCTTCGACCTGTCGCCGGGGGAAACCCTCGCCCTCGTCGGCGAGTCCGGCAGCGGCAAGTCCACCGTCGCCGCGACGCTGCTGGCCCACCTGCGGCACGGCTCACGGCTCACCGGTGGCACGGTGCGGGTCGACGGGCGGGACGTCTTCGCCCTCCCGCCGCGCGAACTGCGGCGGCTGCGCGGCGGTACGGTCGCCATGATCGCCCAGAACGCGGGCCAGGCCCTCACCCCCTCCATGCGCGTCGGACGGCAGATCGCCGAGGCCGGCGGCGACACGCCGGTCACCGACCTCCTCGAACAGGTCCGGCTGCCGCGCCCCGCAGAACTCGCCCGCCGCTACCCGCACGAACTCTCCGGCGGACAGCAGCAGCGCGTCGCCATCGCCATGGCCATCGCCACCCGCCCCAAGGTGCTCGTCCTCGACGAGCCCACCACCGGACTCGACGTCCTCACCCAGCGCTCCGTCCTGGACCTCGTCGGCTCCTTGCGCGACGAACTCGGCCTCGCCGCCGTCCTCGTCAGCCACGACCTGGGCGTCGTCGCGCGGATGGCCGACGAGGTGTGCGTGCTGCGCTCGGGCCGGGTCGTCGAAGCCGCCCCCACCCGGCGGCTCTTCGCCGCCCCCGCCGACCCCTACACCCGCCGCCTGCTCGCCAGCGTCCCCCGGCTGTCCGACACCGGGCTCGCCCTCGTCGGCGAGGACGGCACACGGGAGGTGCGTCCGAAGCGGCCGGTGCCGTCGGACGCGGGTCAGGCGGTGGACGTCCGGGACGTCACCATCGACTACGGCTCCTCGCGCGCCGTCCACGGCGTCTCCTTCCAGGTGCGGCGCGGCGAGGTGCTGGCCCTGGTCGGCGAGTCCGGCAGCGGCAAGTCCACCCTGGCGTGGGCGCTCGCCGGACTGCGCGCCCCCTCCGGCGGTGCCATGACCCACGACGCCGGTGACCTGGGAGCACCCGGTGACCTGGGCGCCTCCGCGCGGCGGCGCCCCCTCGAGCTCCGGCGCAAGATCCAGCTCGTCTTCCAGAACGCCGACACCTCGCTGAACCCGCGCCGCTCGGTCGGCGACGCCGTACGGCGGCCCCTGCGCTTCTTCGGCGCCGCCGGTTCGCGCGACGAGGCGGCTTCGCGGGCCCGCGGGCTCATCTCCGACGTCCGCCTCGACCCCGACTTCGCCGACCGGCTCCCCGCCCAGCTCTCCGGCGGCCAGCGGCAGCGCATCGGCATCGCGCGGGCGCTGGCCGGTGAGCCGGACGTGCTGATCGCCGACGAGATCACCACCGCGCTCGACGTCTCCGTCCAGGCCGACGTGCTGCGCCTGCTGGACGATCTGCGCCGCGAGCGCGACCTGGCCTGCCTCTTCATCAGCCACGACCTGGCGGTGGTGCGGGGGATCGCCGACCGGGTGGTGGTGCTGCGGCACGGCGTGGTGGTGGAGGAGGGTCCGACGGACGCGGTCTTCGCGGATCCGGGCCACCCGTACACGCGGCAGTTGATGGCCGCCGCGCTCGAACCCGACCCGGACGCGGAGCCTGTGGTCGAGGCGGCCGACGACTGGTCCGACGCCGCCGAGCCGGGCGAGGTCTGGGACGAGCTGGGCGACGGCCACCGGGTCCGCAGATGGCGGACTGCGGCGGTCGTGGGTGACTGAACCATGGGGCGCCGTCGTGGGTGAGCCCCAGCTCGTTGCCGTAACCATCAATTGAGGAACCCCGACGGTGAGAGCCCGGTCCGCGAGAGCGGCGCCGGTTGAGTGCGCAAAAAAGGGAGAAGCGTGAGGTACCGCGAGACGTTCGACCGTGAGGTGCGGGTCGAGGACGTATGGATTCCGACCCGCGACGGAACGCGGCTGCACGCCCGCATCTGGCGGCCCACGGACGCGGAGACCGCCCCCGTACCCGCCCTGCTGGAATACCTCCCGTACCGCAAGAGCGACTGGACCGCCCCCCGCGACGCCCAGCGTCACCCCTGGTACGCCGGCCACGGCTACGCCTCCGTACGCGTCGATCTGCGCGGCAGCGGCGACTCCGAGGGCGTGATGCGCGACGAGTACGACGAGACCGAGCTGGCCGACGGCGTGGACGTCGTCAACTGGCTGGCCGAGCAGCCGTGGTGCACCGGCAAGGTGGGGATGTTCGGGATCTCCTGGGGCGGGTTCAACTCGCTGCAGATCGCCGCCCTGCGCCCCGAGCCGCTGAAGGCGATCGTGACCGTCTGCTCCGCCGACGACCGTTACGACAACGACGTCCACTACATCGGCGGCGCAGTCCTCGGCATCGACATGCTCGCCTGGGCGGGCACGATGCTGGCGTTCACGGCCCGCCCCCCGCACCCCGCCTCCGTCGGCGAGGACCGCTGGCTGCCGATGTGGCGGGAACGGCTCGACGCGCTGGAGCCGTATCTGCACACCTGGCTCGCCCACCAGGAGCGGGACGCGTACTGGCGGCACGGCAGCGTGTGCGAGGACTACGCGGCGGTCGACGCCGCCGTGCTCGCGGTCGGCGGCTGGGCCGATCCGTACCGGGACACCGTGCTGCGCCTGGTGGAGCACCTCGACGCGCCGGTGCGCGGGCTGATCGGCCCCTGGTCGCACCAGTACCCGGACCGGGGGCTGCCGCCGGGCCCGGCGATCGGGTTCCTCCAGGAGACGCTGCGCTGGTGGGACCACTGGCTGAAGGACGAGCCGACGGGCGTCATGGACGAGCCGCTGCTCCGCGCCTGGATCAACGACCCGGTGCCGCCCGCCACCTCGTACGAGACGATGCCCGGCCGCTGGGTCGGCGACGATGCCTGGCCCGCCCCGTCTGTGACCTGGGACGAACGCCCCCTCGGCGGCTCATCCGAGGAGCCGGTGATCGTACGCTCCCCGCTGCACACCGGCCTCGACGCGGGCCGCTACTTCCCCTTCGGCAACGCCACCGATCTGCCGCCGGATCAGCGCGAGGAGGACGGCCGTTCGGTGTGCTTCGACTCGGCACCGCTCACCGAGCGGGTGGAGATCCTGGGCCGCCCCCGCGTACGACTGCGGCTCGACAGCGCGACCCGGCGCGCCCATGTCATCGCGCGCGTCTGCGACGTGGCGCCCGACGGCTCGTCCACCCTCGTCACCCGTGGCGTGCTCAACTTGATGTCCCGGCACGGCCGGGAGCAGGCGGTGGAGTGGGAGCCGGGGCGTTACGAGGACGTCGAGTTCGAGCTGAACGGGACCGGCTACGCCTTCCCGCCCGGGCACCGCGTCCGGGTCGCGATCTCCGACGCCTACTGGCCGTGGGTCTGGCCGCACGGCGAGCGCGGGCAGCTGACCGTACGGCCCGGCGAGAGCGCGCTGCTGCTGCCCGTACGGGACCCGGGCGCGGACGCGGCGCGGGCGCCGATCACCTTCGAGGAGCCCGAACAGGCCCCGCCGCTCGCGGTCACCGTCGAGACCCCGGCCGAACCCCGCCCCGAACGCACCGTCACCCATGACGTCGCCACGGGCGAGTGGGTGCTGGACGTGGACCCCAACTACGGTGGTTCGCGCACCTACCCGGACGGGCTGCGGTACGAGGAGAGCGCCCGCGAGACGTACCGCATCCGCTCCGGCGAACCGCTGTCGGCCGTGGCAAGCTCGCGGTGGACCATCCGGCTGCGGCGCGACGGATGGGACGCGGAGATCCACACCGCGACCGAACTGCGCGCCACGGCGGACGAATTCATCATGGACAGCAGCGTCGAGGCACGGGCGAACGGAGAGACAGTGGCCAACCGCGCATGGCAGCAGACGATCCCGAGGACGTCCGCGTGACGTCGTCCTCCGATCGGCCTTCCGACCGCCGCCCCCCGCGCCGCGCCGTCGCCGCCTCGGCCCGCACCCGGCAGCCGACCGAGGTACGGCGCCGACTGATCGTGGAGGCCGCCGTTCCGCTGATCGCGGAGCGGGGCACCGCGGGGGTCGGGGTGCGCGAGGTCGCCGCCGCGGCGGGGGTGTCGGTCGGCACGGTCACGTACCACTTCGGGAGCGTGCAAGAAGTCCTCTCCGAGGCGATGGTCCTGCACATAGAGCGCTACTACGCCGCCCTCACCGAGGCCGCCGACCACGCCACCAGCGGCGCGGAGGGGCTGCGGCTGCTCATCGACGCGCTCTTCACGGACGACACGGACCAGCACTGGCGGATGTGGTTCGACTACTGGAACGCGGGCGAGCGCGACCAGACCTTCGCCCGCGGCCAGGCCGAGCGGTACGAGAGCTGGCACGGCGAGATCCGGTCGCTGGTGGAGCGGGGCTGCGCCGAGGGCGACTTCCGCTGCGAAGACCCGGCGGACTTCACCTTGCGCTTCTCGGCCCTCGCCGACGGCCTCGCCCTGCGGCGGCTCCGGCAGGTCCCGGCGCTGAGCGTCGAGGACGCGCGACGGCACCTGTGGCGCTTCGTGGAGGCGGAGCTGGCCGGCCGCTGAGCTGGAGGTCTCAAGCTCCCCCTGGGTCCCATTTGTCCGCCGCGCGGGGGATACTGGCGCAATCGACTACGGGGGGCGAGCCACGTGAGGCAGGAGCCGGACCTCGGAAAGCTCGGACCCGTACCGCGGCGCTTTCGCCGCTCGGTGCGCGGGGTGGTGGGCCTCGCGTGTTTCCTCCTCGCCCTGTTCTGCTGGGTTTCCGCGGCTTCGTTCTGGCGCATTCGATGTGAGCACGAGCGCGGCGGAACACCGCCGCGCTCGCGCTCCGGTGGCCGAAGGCCGGAAGATCAGCCTGCGCAGAGGGTCACCTTGACCGTGTCACCGGTGTCCACGGTCTGCGGGCGGTGGGGGCTGACCCCGATCACCGAGCCCGGCTTGCAACTGCCGGTCGCCGCCTTGGCGTACTCGCCCTTGACGCGCATCTTGAGGAACTGCACTCTGACCGTCTCCTGGCTCCAGCCACCCATGTCGATGGGGAGGGTGGCGCCGTCGTCGAACTTGTAGAGCAGAGTGGTGTCGGCGGCGGCTGCGGTGGCGGTCGTCATGGCGGCGGACTCAGCATGCGTCGATCCCTCCCGCACGTGACGCGGGCGGGGTGGCATAGTCGTCCCGGGCCAGGGCGTAGACGGTGCAGGGGCGGTCGAGGACGGTGTCCTCACGCAGCGGGGTGAACCCGAGGCGGTGGGCGACGGCCACCGAAGCGTCGTTGCCGTGGTGGATCATGGCGGTGATCTGCTTGAGCCCCAGGGTGCCGAAGCCCCACCGCAGAACGGCTCGGGCCGCCTCCATGGCGTAGCCCCGGCCCCAGTGCGCGCGGGCGAAGGTCCAGCCGATCTCGGTTTCGCCGAACTCCTCCCACCAGTTCAGGCCGCTGCGCCCGATGGCCTCACCGGTGCTCCTCAGCTCGACCGCGCACAACCCGTGGCCGCGCTGCGCCCACTGCCGCTGGATGGCCCCCAGACGCGCCGCCGCCTGCTCCGGGGTATAGCTGCCGACGAACCGGTTGACGTCGTCGTCCGCGTGGAGACGCACCCACCAGTCGGTGTCGGCATCGGTGAGCGGGCGCAGCCGGAGGCGTTCCGTTTCGATCACTGCCGACAGGTCCTCTCGCTGATGTCTGCTCATGGCACGGAGACGATGAGCGTACGGCGCCCTGTTGCTCGGTGGGTACGGCGCCGAGGCGTGCGCGGCGGCACTCGACTGGGTTCGCCGCGTGTGGTCCCCGGCGGCACTCGACTGGGTTCGCCGCGTGTGGTCCCCGGCCACACCGTCCGGGAAGCTGGCCTCATGATGAACAAGGCTGGTGGGGTTCGAGGTCAGTCGGTTTGCCCAGGAAAGTACGCACGGGTCGAGAGGGAGAGGCGCTTTTTGCTGGGCGAGGCTCCAGCGCCGTCATCGGCGACAGTCACCCGTGTGATCACCGATCGGTATCTGGTCGGAACACGTCTGCGGCTTCGACGGGCTGATCTCTCAGACGGAGGTCGCGAATTAAAGCTGACCCAAAAAGTGCCCATCCCTCATCCGGGCGCTGTTCAGGGCCTGATCACGAACACCTACTTGTCGCCGGCCGAGTACGACCTGCTCGCCTCACTGCCGGCCGCGGTGCTGTCCAAGACGCGTTTTAGCGTGCCTCCCCTGGGCGTCGACGTTTTTGACGATCCGCTGCACGGCTTGGTCCTGGCGGAGGCTGAGTTCGCCACAGATGAGGAGGCGCAGTCCTTTGTGCCTCCTCCGGCGTGCGTGGCCGAGGTGACCAACGATGTTCGCTTCACTGGAGGCTGCCTTGTCGAGGCCTCTCGGCAAGACGTGCTGGGGTGGCTGACGGAGTACGGGATTCGGCCAGAGTGACATAGACGGATGGCATTCCCCGTCAGGGCCCAAGGCGAGGACTCTTCCTCGACGCGGCGGCTGCCTTGTCCTCACAGCCGCTGAACATGTCGAACGGGCACCTGGGCGGCGCGGGCTCACTTGCTCTGGACCGGCGGGCAGTAGCCGGTGTCCGAGCCGATGCTGTTGATGGTGGCGTTGTCGCGGGGGTCGTTGCCGTAGTCGATCTGGTTGGTGCACTTGGTGTTGGGGTCGGCGGGGACGCCCTTGGACGTGTCGCCCTTCTGGACCGGCGGGCAGTAGCCGGTGTCCGAGCCGATGCTGTTGATGGTGGCGTTGTCGCGGGGGTCGTTGCCGTAGTCGATCTGGTTGGTGCACTTGGTGTTGGGGTCCGCGGGGATGCCCTTCGACGCGTCGCCCTTCTCGGGCGCCGGGCAGGTCCCGGTGTCCTCACCGATGGAGTTGATCTCGGCGTTGGAGCGGGAGTCACCCGCGTAGTTGATCTGGTCGGTGCACTTCATGCCGGACTTCTTGGCGGTGCCCGACGACGCGTCGTTGGCGGAGCCCCCGGTCTCGCTCTTGGCTTCGGGGGAGTGCGGGGCGCTCGCGGAGGCGGACGAGTGGGGGGCGGACGACGAGGCGCTGTCGTTGCCCTGACAGGCCGTGAGCCCGAGCGCGGCGACGGCGATCACCATGGCGGAGGCGGCCCTGCGGGCGGTGCGGGAGCGGCGAAGCGTGGTGGTGTGCGACATGTTCTTGTCCGTTTCTCTCTCATCGCTCGAAGTGGTGCTTCGGGCTCGTGAGAACAAGACTGTCGGCCGCCGCTGTCGAACCGTCGCCGTACTGCTAACGCCCGGCTAACGCTCCCGGACGCATGGCGTGAGCGCCTGACCGGGAGAGCCGGCGCGACCGGCTCAGGCGACGGAGACGGTGATCAGGACCGGTTCGGCCGTACCGGCGTCGCGGAGGGCGTCGGCGAAGACCTCCGCCGTCCACGCGGCGGCATCCGGGGACCACTCGTGGGCCCCGCACCGGAAAGCCAGCTCCTGTCGCATCCCCTCGGCCTGCACCTCCCCGGCCAGAGGCCGCGCCAGCCCCGTCTCTGTGCCGGGGGCGTCGGCCGTCTCGATGTTCATCCGTTCGTACACCCGCGCCCGCGCCCCCTCGCATACCTCGTCCGCCCGGCCGCACAGCCCGGCCGAGGGCCGCGCCGACACCGTCACCGCGAGCCGGGCCGCGCCGTCCGGGTCGGCAAGGGCGAACCAGTCGGCCACGGTGGCCAGTTCGGCGCGGACATCCGCCGTGCCGTGAAGCGGTACGAGCGCGTGCAGACCGGTCAGGCGAACGGCGCCGACGCGGCGCAGCGCGTCGGCGAGGACGGTCACCACGGGCAGCAGCGGCAGCCGCCGTCCGCGCGCCCGCCCCGGGAGGCGGGCCTGCAGCCACGCCAACTCGCGCACCCGGCCGTCCTGGGTCCAGTCGCCCCCGGCGTCGTTGTGCTCCCACAGTTCCGCGTTGGCCGCCGCCGCCCGGCCGAGCAGAGTCGAGCTGAAGCCGTACGCGGTGGCCCGCTTGGTGGCCAGGCTGAAGACGTCCTCGTCGAGGTCGTATGCGGCGCTCGCGCGCTCGAACCAGGGATGCCGGACCAGAGTCCCGTGCAGCCCCACGATGAGCGTGGGGTCGTTGGCGGCCCCGCGACCGGCATCCCTCATGTCGTCTCCTCGGTGGCTCAGAGGCCGCAGCGAACCGTCACGGCCTTGGTGACCGCCTTCTCAGGCGAGTCGCTGACGCCAATGATGTCCACGTCGATCAGACTGCGCCACTGCCGCTTCTGCGCGTTCGCGCAGGTCTTGCGGACATTCGCCCGGCGAGAGCTGCCGCCGCCCGACTTGACGGTCTTCTGGCCCTTCGCCACCGAGCGCCACCGGCCGCTTCCCTTCTTCATCTGCAGCCAGATGGTCACCTTGGCCTTGGTGCCCGCCCCGCTGACCTTGATCCACCAGCCGTGGGCGGACGCGGTCCTGGGCGGCGTGCTGGAGACGTGAACGCGGTCACCGTTGGTGATGTACGTCCCGACCTCGGACGGTGCGGCAGGCGCGGCCATCGCCGGTGTGGCCGTCAGGCCCCCGGCGATGAGCGCGGCCGACGCGGTTGATACGAGAAATATGCGCATGCGCATGAAACTTCCCCCTGTTGTTCCCCGTTTGATGTGTGATCTGATGGGTTGTCGCCACACGGAGGCAATGGTTACTCGTGAGTCATGGGGCGGACAACGGAATTTGTGGAGCAGCAGGCGCCCGCTCGGCGCCTTCGCCCGTCTTGTCGGCACCGCCATCGTCATCGTGTGTGGGCAAGCGACTGCCCCGGCTCTCCGCGACCCGCAGTGCGTCGCGCAGTGCTTCGCACAGCCGTTCTGCGAGGAAGCGGACCTCCCGGACGTCGACCTTCCGTTCATTGAGCAGCGCGTCGGCGTGGCCGAGGAGTTCGGCGCCCATGGACAGTTGAAGGTCCTCGATCTCATCCGCCCTCCGGCTCAAGCGGCTGCTGTCGCTGTGCGTTGACAGGAAGCACGGTTTGCCTTCGGGGCTGGACCACGGCAGTAGCCGTAGGCCGTTTGTCGCGGTCACCGCGTCACCTCCCCGACCGCGAATGGGGGGATGTACGGAGGTGCCGGGTCCGTGTCCCAGAGGATCGGCACGCGATCTTCGACCGGGACGCGCGGGAGGTGAAGAGTGGGCGTGTCGCTGCACCGGAAAGGATGCGGCCGACGGGTCGGGGGCAGGGGAGACTCCGGAAGTGCCACGAAGGTGGGGCGAGTGGCGAGGTACGCCGCGCCATGTCGGCCCCGACGAGGGGTGATCAGTTCGTGCAGCCTCCGCAGTACCGTTCGGGCGGTACTCTTCCGCATGTTGACGCTCCTCTTCAGCGTTGGCCATGCCCCGGGCCGTGTGCAGCGGTCGCGGGGGTCTTGCTTGGCACGGGAATGCCGTCTCAAGAGCTTCGAGCCTGAGGACATGCAGCGGAACCACGAACAGGGAACCCCGCTGGTTGATTTGGGGAACCCCGCTCCGGGGCCGGGGATAGTCTGAGAAGAGATCCCTGCCGTCCCTGCTAGGTGGCCCATGGACGAACGCGAGACACGACGCAGCGACTATCCACTGACGATTCCTGGCGTGCTGTTACAGAGCGAGGCCATGCAGCGCGCATGCGCTACCCGGGACTTCCGAGAGATCTTCCGACTCGTCAATCGGCGCACCGGGGCAAGCCATGCCGCCATGGCGGCGGCCATCGGGAAAATGACCAGCTCCCGCGTGAGTGACATCATCCGAGGCGTTCGTGGCATCCGAGGGCACGAGGTCATCGAACGTGTGGCCGATGGATTCGGAATCCCAGGCGAGATGTTGGGCCTGCCGAGACGGGCATGGGAGGGCTCCCCGCGGGGAATTGACGGCAATGACAGCAATAGCGTCGAGAAGGTGATCGCTCCAGAGCTGGAAAACTCTGACAGTCTCGTACCCGGAACGTCAGGGCATGGGGAGGTGGTGTCTGTGGACCGCCGCGCTTTCGTTTCTGCGAGTGCCGCTGCACTGGCGGTAGGTCCCATGGCCGCTGCGCAGTTGGACCGGGGTCGACGCGTCATTCAAGCTCTTGACGTGATGGGCAGCGATAGCCCTGACGCCGTCGCCGACGGTCTCGGCGAACTTGTCGACCACTACGCCCATTCGATTTCCGCTATGCCGCCATCGGAGATGTACGACGAAATTCTGATGGTCAGGTCGTACGCAAACAGATTTCTCGAAGTTGGCGGGACTGTGCGGCAGCGTAAGGATGTAAACCTAGCCGCTGGATGGCTGTCTTGCTTGCTCGGCATCGCGGCGTGCGATATGGGGGCCCATGCATCTGCCCACCTCTGGTGTGCTGATGCTGAGCGTCGAAGCAAAGAGGTAGGGAAGCCGGAACTCGCGGGCTGGTCCATGTGGACCAGGTCCATGATCGCCTTCTATCAGGGGCGGCCGCGTCAGTCGATGGCACTTGCTTCTCAGGGGCAGGCGGTCACCGTGACGGGCACGGTTATTCACGCCAAGCTCGCTGCACAAGAAATGCGGACAGCGGGAATGGTCGGCGACGCCGAGGGAATGGAAAAATCCTGGCGCTACGCCGCGAAGGCAATGAAGAATCTGCCATCCGACGCGAAGGCGGCCGGAGTCTTCTCCATCCCTTCGGCGGAAGACCCGCCATACACGGCAACTTCCCTGATGTTGCTGGGGCGATTCCGAGAAGCTGTGTCGTCGACGAAACGGATAATTGAAACGCACTACCCTCGTGTACGTCCGCAGGGTGAACATCCTTCCGGGTATGCTCGCGCTCTCCTTGTCCTGGCCCTTGCTCAGGCCGGAATCGGGCGCCTTGATGAGGCTGTTTCAGCTGCGCATTCTGCCCTCATTGACAACCGGCCCGCATGGCCGACCGTGGTTCTTGCTGGGAAATTTAACCAGGTCCTCCAACGAGATTTCGCTGACGCCCGACAGGCTGCCGAATATCGTTCTCGATTTCGGGAGGTTTCCAGTCACCTCATAATTCACAGCGACTGACTAGCCAACATCTTCAAGGGGGCGTGAATGAACAGCGAAGACCTGGACCTCGGTCAGATTGATGAAATCACGAAATTCGTGGACATCGAGGCGCCGCCACCGAAGGGGTTGCCGACTGCTCATCTCGTCTTCGGGACCAATCAGGCTAAGCCTATTGAGATCGCAGCCGAACGATACCACCAGGGTCTGGCTCCGCTCATTATCGCAACTGGCGGTGTCAATCGCCACAACGGAATTGTGGAGGGGCGCGACATCCGCAGGCTGCTCATTGAGCGCGGTGTTCCTGGGGCCGTCATTCGCTGTGAGGATCAATCTGTTAACACTTGGCAGAACGTGGAACTCGCTCTTCCTTACTTACGTGAAGCCCTGGAGTTCGGATTGAGAATTGTGGCCATCGGTAAGTGGTATCACCGTCGCACAGTTCATTCCCTTGCGACTCTACTCCCTGAGATCGGCCCCTTTTATGCCGTCTCCTGGGAGCCCGTGTACGCGGGCAGACTTGTCACCCGATCCGATTGGCCATCCATCCTGGAGGGCAAACGGAAGGTTATCCGGGAATGGGAGGAAGTGTCTCGCCGAGTCGGCGATGGAAGCTTCCGTGAAGCAGATCGAATTGACGGTGCTTGGTGCTGCTGAACCAAGGCGTGATGTCACGGATCGCCGTGGCCGGAGTCGAGGACGCGCGACGGCATCTGTGGCGCTTCGTGGAGGCGGAGCTGGGCGGCTGAGGGCGCGGTGCGACCGGCTCAGGCGACGGAGACGATGATCAGTACCGGCTCGGCCTCACCGGCGGGGCGGAGGGCGTCGGCGAAGACCTCCGTCGTCCAGGCGGCGACGTGGGGCGACCATTCGTGGGCTCCGCACCGGAAGGCCAGGGCCTGCCGCATCCCCTCGGTCTGCACCTCTCCGGCGAGCGGCAGCGCCAGGCCGGGCGGTGAGCCGGGGGCGTCCGCTGTCTCGACGGTCATCCGCTCGTACACCCGCGCCGGTGCCCCCTCGCACACCTCGGCCGCCCGGCCGGACAGCCCGGCCGAGGGCGCACCGATACCGTCACCGTGAGCGTGCCATATCCACCGGCTACCCGAACTCCGGCAGGAGGCCCGAAGAAGCAGGGGCGGGGGCTCTGTCGGGTGACTGAAAGGCCGGGCTGCGGGGCCGTCCAAGGGTCGTAAGAGCCGCTTTCGGAGGGCCGGGTGTTTTCGCGGCCGGGGTGTCTCCCGCTTGTTCTGGTTGTCGATTCTCGCGATACAGTGCGGGGTCAAGGACTCAATATTATTTATCGATCTGGAAGCTTGCCGGACCATCGGTCCCGGCACAAGGACATGCACGGCTTCCGAGTCCACACCCGTGAATTCGTTCAGAAACCTTTCTGGAGACACACTCGATGAAGCTCGCCAAGCGACTCGTCCTCACCACCACGGCTCTCGCCGCCGTGGCCACCGGCACGCTCTTAAGCGCGACGACAGGCCAGGCCGCGGCCTCGCAGCCCGCCCGCTCCGGCGTCGACGCTCCCGCCGCGTTGAAGGTCCCCGACGGCAACCGGCTCACCGGCGTCTTCTCCGCCAAGGGTGTCCAGACCTACACCTGCACCGACGGCGCCTGGAAGTTGCTGGAGCCCGCCGCCACCCTCTCGGCCAAGAACGACCGCTCCCACCGTCCCGTCGCCCTCCACTCCCGCGGCCCCGTCTGGGTGTCCACGCAGGACGGCAGCGCCGTCAACGCCACCTCCGTGGCCAACTCGCCCAGGACCGGCACCATCCCCGAGCTTCTCCTGAAGGCAACCGCCACTCGCGGCACCGGGGTCTTCGCCGAGGTCTCCTACGTCCAGCGCCTCGACACCCGTGGCGGTGTCGCCCCCACCACCGCCTGCACCGGTACCGACCAGATAGGCGTCCCCTACTCCGCCACGTACGCCTTCTACAAGCCGGCCAACTGATCCGCTGAGGAGCGACGGCAGGGGCCCTCGGGATGGTTTCGAGGCGCCCCTGCCCCGCTGTTCGCCCGGCGGCGACGCTCGGCAGGCGTCAGTCCTTGCCGGGAGCGACGCGGCGTACCGCACGTCCCGCCAGGGTGTCCGTGCGGCGGCCGTCCTCGATGACGAAGCGGCCGTCGATGAGGACGTGGGGGATGCCGGTCGGGAGGGTGCGGGGGGTCTCGAAGGTGGAGCCCGCGGCCACCGTGTCCGGGTCGAAGAGGACGAGGTCGGCGCGGTAGCCCTCGCGGACCTGGCCGCGGTCGGGGAGGCGGAGGCGGGCGGCGGGGCGGCCGGTGAGGTGGGCGACGCACTCCTCCAGGGACAGGGCGCCCAGTTCGCGGACGTAGCGGCCCAGGTACTGGGGGAAGGTGCCGTACGCCCGGGGGTGGGGCTTCGCGCCGTGCAGGATGCCGTCGCTGCCGCCCGTGTGGACGGGGTGCTTCATGATCGCCTGGACGTTCTCCTCGTGGCCCACGTGCTGCAGGATCGTGGGGCCGAGGCGGTCGTCCAGGAGCAGGCGGCGGGCGGTGGTCCAGGGGGCCTCGCCGTGTTCGCGGGCGCTCGCGGCGACCGTCTTGCCGATGTAGCCGGTGAGGGACGGGTCGTTCACGCCGGAGATCTCGATCGTGTCCCACTCGATCGGCACGCCGTGGCAGCCGTCCGCCCCCTCCACCTCGACCACGTGCCGGATGCGCTCGGCCGTCGCGTCGTCGCGCAGCCGCTCGAGGATCGCCTCGGGGCCGCCCTCGGCGGCCCAGCTGGGGAGCATGGCGGCGAGGGTGGTGCAGCCGGGGAGGTAGGGGTAGGTGTCGAGGGTGATGTCGGCGCCGTCGGCGAGGGCGGTGTCGAGGAGGGCGAGGAGTTCGGGGGCGCGGCCCTTGTTGACGCCGAAGTTCATGGTGGCGTGGGCGAGGTGGAGGGCGCAGCCCGCCTCGCGGGTGAGGGCCACCATCTCCTCGTACGCGCGCAGGGCGCCCGCGCCGTAGGAGCGGTGGTGGGGGCAGTAGTAGCCGCCGTACGCCGCGACGACCCGGCACAGCTCGGTGAGTTCGGAGTCGGTGGCGTACATGCCGGGCGTGTAGGTGAGCCCGGAGGACAGGCCGACGGCGCCCTGGTCGAGTCCCTCGGCCACCAGCTGCTTCATCCGGGCGATCTCGGCGGGCGTCGCGTCGCGGTCCTCCCAGCCGAGGGCGAGCATGCGGACGGTGCCCTGGGGGATGAGGTACGCGGCGTTGACGGCGATGCCCCGGCCGTCGAAGCCGTGGTCGAGCCGGTCCAGGTACTCGCCGACGGTGCGCCAGGTGAAGTCGATGTCGGAGCCGTCGCCGTTCCAGCCGGTGATGGCGGTACGGATCTGGGCGAGCGTGCGGTCGTCGACGGGGGCGTAGGACAGGCCGTCCTGGCCGATGACTTCGAGGGTGACGCCCTGGGCGGCCTTCGCCGAGTGGTCGGGGTCGCGGAGCAGCGCGAGGTCGCTGTGCGCGTGCATGTCGATGAAGCCGGGGGAGAGGGCGAGCCCGTCGGCGTCCACGACGCGGCGGGCGGTCGGCCGCGCGCCGCCGCCTTCGCGGACGACGGCGGCGATCCGTCCGCCGTCCACGGCCACGTCGGCCCGGTAGGCGGCACCGCCGGTGCCGTCGATGACGCGCGCGTCGCGGATGACGAGGTCCATCAGTCCCCTTGCCTCTCTCACAGTGGGTGCTGCCGGTGGCCTAGAAGAAGGTGCGGATGTAGTCCGTGACCGTGCCGTCCGCCTCCGCCAGCGGGATCATCTGCCACTTGTCGAAGCTGGTGCAGGGGTGGGAGAGGCCGAGGGCGACCCAGTCGCCGACCTCCAGCTGGGCGCCCTCCGCGACCGTGACCCAGGCGTGCTGGTCGGAGAGGCTGGTGACGACGAGACCGTGGGCGGGGCGGACGGAGCCGTCGCGGGCGGAGCGGACGAGCTGGGGCTCGGGCATGTGGAGGTCGTACGCGGCGTCCCGCTTGCCCGCGTTGAGGAACGCCTGCCCGGGTTCGGGGCTGGAGACGACCTGGGCCCAGAGGCGGAAGGCGGGCTGCAGATCGCCCTCCTCCGGGATGCGGTTGAAGGGGGTGATGTGCCGGTAGTGGCCGTCGTCGTGGGAGACGTACGCGCCCGAGCGCAGCAGCTTCAGGACGGGCCGGGAGAGCGCGGGCAGCTCGGCGAAGACGTCGGCGACGGCGTCGAACCAGGCGCTGCCTCCGGCGCTGACGACCACCTCGTCCACGCCGTCGAAGCGGCCGGCGGCGTCGAAGTCGGCGGCGAGCGCGGTGAGGCGGCGCAGCCAGGCCCGTACCCGCCCGCCGTCCGCCTTCGGCACCTCGCCCTCGTACCCCGCGACGCCGACCAGCCGCAGCGTCCCGGCGGCGGCCACCGCGTCGGCGACGGCGGCGCACTCGGCCTCGTCGCGGACCCCGGTGCGGGCGCCCTCGCCCGCGCCCAGCTCGACCACGACGTCGACGGGCCGTCCGGCCCCGGCCTCGCGGAGGGCCGCGTCCATCAGCTCCACGCCGCGCGTCGAGTCGACGTAGCAGACGAAGCGGAAGCCGGGGTCGGCGTCGAGTTGGGCGGCGAGCCAGTGGAGGGCGGCGGCGTCGACGACCTCGTTGGCGAGGAAGATCCGCTGGATGCCGAAGGCCCGGTAGATCCGCACGTGGGAGGGGACGGCCGCGGTGATGCCCCAGGCGCCGTGGGCGAGCTGGCGCTCGAAGAGCTGCGGGGCCATGGAGGTCTTGCCGTGCGGGGCGAAGGCCAGGCCGTGGGCGGCGGAATAGCGCTCCATGGCGAGGAGGTTGTGTTCCAGGGCCTCGGCCGACAGGGCCAGTACGGGGGTGGTGAAGCCGCCGGTGAACAGGGAGCGGCGCTCGGCGGCCAGCTCGCCCACGGTGCGGCCTCCGGCGTCCGGCGGCAGCCCCTTGAAGCGGTGGTCGACACGCTCCTCGGCGAGCCGGGCGACGGCCGGGTGCGCGGCGGGGCGCACGCGCTGGTCGGCGGCGCGCTCGCTGTGGTCGGTGGCCATGGAGGTGCCTCCCGTACATTTCTGGTTGCATTCTCTGCAACGTTCATTGCGTATAACGCTTAGCGCTGTTTAACATCCGGCCAAGCACCGGGTCAACGGTGTGCCCTACCCAGACGCGCAAGGAGCGAGACTGATCGTGCGCCCAGCCCCGAGTGTCGACGTCGTGTGCCTCGGCGAGTCGATGGTGACCTTCGTGCCGTCCCGGCCGGGCCGCTTGGCGGAGGTGCCCGCCTTCGCGCGGGGGATCGGCGGCGCCGAGTCCAACGTGGCGTGCGGGCTGGCGGGCGCGGGGCACAGCGTGCGCTGGATCAGCAGGGTCGGTACGGACGGATTCGGCGACCATCTGCTGACGGAGATCGCGGCGGCCGGGGTGGACGTCTCGTGCGTCCAGCGCGATCCGCGCCGCCCCACCGGCATCTACTTCCGCACGGCGGGCGAGCGGGCGGTGGAATCGGGGGCTCCCGAGTCCGGGGCTCCTGAATCCGGGGCTCCCGAAGACGACGGCGAGCAGCCGCTGGCCGAGGTCGTCTACTACCGCGCCGGATCCGCCGCCGCGGCCATGTCCCCGGCGCTCATGCCGCACGAGGAGACCTGGTCCGGCCGGGTGCTCCACCTCACCGGCATCACCGCCGCCCTCTCCGCCGACTGCCTCGCCCTGATGCGCGAGCTGACCACCCGCGCCCCCGGCCGGCCGCTGGTCTCCTTCGACCTCAACTACCGCGTCTCGCTGTGGGAGGACCCGGAGCGGGACGAGGGTCCTGACGTGCTGCTCGACCTCGCCCGCGGCTGCGACGTGGTCTTCGTCGGCGAGGACGAGGCGGAGGCCGCCTGGGGCATACGCGGCGGCGCCGCCGCGATCCGCGAGGCCCTGCCCGAACCGGAGGTGCTGGTGGTCAAGCAGGGCGCCACCGGGGCCACCGCCTACGCTCGCGGGGACGACGGGGCCGACACCGTCACCTTCGCGCCCGCCCTGCGCGTGGACGTCGTGGCCCCGGTCGGGGCGGGCGACGCCTTCGCCGCGGGCTTCCTCTCCGGCACCCTGCGCGGCCTGCCCGTCGCGCAGCGGCTGCGCCACGGCCATCTGATGGCGGCCGCCGCCCTCACCGTCCCCGGCGACCTCGGCACCCCGCCCTCCCGCGCGTACGCCGACCGTTTGGTGACCCTGGACGACGCCGCGTGGGGCACACTGCGATTCGGCCCCGGCTGGGCAGACCCGGCGCACTCGGGGTCCGATACCACGGTGGTGGAGGTCATCGACTCATGAGCCAGACCGTCGACCGAGCGCTGAGCATCCTGCCCCTGCTGGCGGAGGGACCCGCCAATCTGGAGCAGGTCGCCTCGCGGCTCGGCGTGCACAAGTCGACCGCGCTGCGGCTGCTGCGCACGCTGCACGAGCACGGCATGGTCTATCGCCAGCAGGACCAGCGCTACCGCCTCGGGGCCCGCCTCTTCGCGCTCGCGCAGGAGGCGGTGGAGAACCTGGACGTACGGGAGATCGCCCACCCCCATCTGGTCGCGCTCAACGAGCGCTGCGGACACACCGTGCACCTCGCGGTGTACGAGGAGAACGAGGTCCTCTACATCGACAAGGTGGAGAGCCGCTACCCGGTCCGGATGTACTCGCGGATCGGCAAACCCGTCGCGATCACGGTCGCGGCGGTCGCCAAGCTGCTGCTGGCGGACCTGCCGGAGCCCGAGCGGCGGGCGCTGGCCGAACGGCTTCCGTACCCGGCGTACACGTCCCGTTCCACCCCGAACGCCGCCGCGTTCCTGCGGGAGCTGGAGACTGTGCGGGAGCAGGGCTGGGCCACCGACCTCGGCGGCCACGAGGAGTCGATCAACTGCGTCGGCGCGCCCATCCGGGGCGCGGACGGCCGGGTCGTCGCCGCGTGCTCGGTGTCGGCGCCGAACGTCGTCGTCACCGCGGACGAACTCCTCACCCTGCTGCCCATGGTGCGCGGCACCGCGGAGGACATCAGCCGGGAGTACTCGGGCGGCGCCCCGGCCCGGCCGACCCACGAACCAACCGACGAAGCACCCGAAGCAACACCCGAGAAGAGAGCCGAGGAACCCTCCTCATGACCGAGAAGCTGAACAAGACCGCGATCACCCCGGCCACGCACACCGCCCCGCCCGCGAAGTTCTCGCACGGCGTCAAGAAGGGCAACATCCTCCAGGTCGCCGGTCAGGTCGGCTTCGGCCCCGCGGTCCCCGGTCAGGCCCCCGCCCCGGTCGGGCCGAGCCTGCGCGAGCAGACCCTGCAGACCCTGCGCAACGTGCAGTCCGTGCTCGAAGAGGGCGGGGCGAGCTGGGAGGACGTGATGATGATCCGCGTCTACCTCACCGACACCGGCCACTTCGCCGAGTTCAACGAGATCTACAACGAGTTCTTCGCGGACCTCAAGGAGGCCCCGGCGGCCCGTACGACGATCTACGTCGGCCTCCCCGCCGGGCTGCTCGTCGAGATCGACGCCCTCGCCGTCCTCGGCTGAGCAGGCCCCCGATACGCCCGGGGCGGGCGGCGCCCGTAACCCGCCCGCCCCGGGATCCCCACCCCCCACCGTCGTCGTCGCCGGGACCAGACCACTGATCACCCGCACCTCGTTCTCCCCCGCGCGCGGCCCCCCGCCGTGCGGCGCTGCGCCCTACCCACTTTCCGGAGTCCCCATGCTGCTCGCAGCCGCGCCCGCTGCCGAGACCCCACCCCACACCGGTGGTCTGCTCGCGATCATCCCCGGCACCGCCGGTCTGCTGACCGTGGCCGCCCTGGGCATCGCCCTCCTCCTCTACCTGATCATCAAGGTCCGGCTGCAGCCCTTCGTGGCGCTGCTCGGTGTCTCCATAGCCGTCGGCCTGGCCGCCGGGCTCTCGGTCACCGAACTCTTCGGCACCGTCCAGAAGTCCGACGCCGTCTCGCTGATCGAATCCGGTATGGGCGGCATCCTCGGCCACATCGCGATCATCATCGGCCTGGGCACCATGCTCGGCGCGATCCTGGAGGTCTCCGGCGGCGCCGAGGCGCTCAGCTCCCGCCTCCTCGGCTTCTTCGGCGAGAAGCGCGCCCCGCTCGCCATGGGACTGACCGGCCTGATCTTCGGCATACCCGTCTTCTTCGACGTCGGCATCTTCGTCCTGGCGCCGATCGTGTACGCGGCCACCAAGCGCAGCGGCAAGTCGATCGTGCTGTACGCGATGCCGCTGCTCGCCGGGCTCTCCATGACCCACGCCTTCCTGCCCCCGCACCCCGGCCCGGTGGCCGCGGCCGGGCTGCTCCACGTCGACCTGGGCTGGGTCATCCTGATGGGCATCCTCGTCGGCATCCCGTCCGTGATCGCCGCGTGGGCGTACGCCGCCTGGATCGGCCGGCGGATCTTCGTCCCCGTACCGCAGGACATGGTCGAGGCGGCGGAGGAGTCCCGGGAGGCGGTCGCCGCCGAGCAGCGGGCCGCGGGCGGCGGAGCCGGGGAGCGGCCGGTGGCGGTGGGCACGGTCCTCGCCATCATCGGTACGCCGCTGGTCCTCATCCTCTGCGCGACGTTCTCCTCCATCGCGCTGGACCCGAGCACCGGGCGCTCGGTCATCGAGTTCTTCGGCCACCCCTTCGTGGCGCTGACGATCGCCCTGCTCCTCGCGTACTACCTGCTGGGCATCCGGCGCGGCTGGTCCCGCCAGTCCCTGGAGACCGTCTCCACCGCCTCCCTCAAGCCGGTCGGCAACATCATCCTGGTCGTCGGCGCGGGCGGCGTCTTCGGCGCCGTCCTCAAGGGCAGCGGCGTCGCCCAGGCCCTCGCGGACGCCTTCGACAGCGCGGGCCTGCCGGTCATCCTGCTGTCCTGGCTGATCTCCGTGGTGCTGCGGGTCGCCCAGGGCTCGGCGACGGTCGCCATCGTCACCACCGCGGGCATCGTCTCCCCGATGCTGGCCTCCGGCCACTACTCGCAGGCCCATCTGGCGCTGGTCATCATGGCGATCTCGGCGGGCTCGATCTTCGCCTCGCACGTCAACGACGGCGGCTTCTGGATGGTGGCGAAGTACTTCGGGATCTCCGAGCGGGACACGCTCAAGTCGTGGACCGTGCTGGAGTCGGTGCTGTCGGTGGCGGGCTTCGCGGTGGCGGGCCTGCTGAGCCTGGTGATCTAGCCACGGGAACGCCCCGGGGCGGGGCCGCGCCCCGGGGCTCCCCGGCCGGTCAGGCCGTCGCGCAGTACTGCGCCTCCTTGCCGATCGACCGGTACATGCAATCCGCGTTCTCCAGCAGTTGCAGCACCGCGTCCTTGTTACGGCTCGTCTCGCGGTCGATCACCTCGTCCGGCGGGTAGAAGCCGCCGGCGCCGCTGGAGGACGGGTACATCTCGAAGGTGTACGCGAACACCTTCTGACTGCCCCACAGCCAGTCGTCGATCGTGCCGTCCGTGATGTAGAGGTCGCTCGACTGCTCGGGGGTGTAGCCGTTGCTCGCCGCCATCTTCTTGCCGATCGCGGCGAACGCGTCACGGTCGTCCTTGGTCATCCCGGTCGCGGTGTCGTCGTACGTCCACCCGAACGGCCACAGCACCAGCTCGCTGTAGGTGTGGAAGTCGATGGCGGCCTTGAGCTGCTGCTTGCCGCCCACGACCCGGCTGCGCGCGAAGTCCGCGACGACCTTGACCTCGGGGGCCGACTCGCCCTTGGCGCCGCGGTAGGTCTCCGAGCCCGCGGAGCCGGAGGAGCCGCCGCAGCAGCCCCACTTGTAGTCCCAGTTGCGGTTGAGGTCGGTGCCGATCGAGGAGGAGCCGGAGTTGGGCTGCCGGTTCTTGCGCCAGCTGCGGTAGCGGCCGGTCGCGATGTCGTACTCGCCGCCGTCCGGGTTGAGGTCCGGGATGATCCAGATCTCCCGGCCGTTGACGATGTCGGTGATGCGGGAGTCGGTGCCGTAGCCGTCGGTGAGCTGGTGCACCAGATACAGCGCCATCTCCACGGTGAGGTGCTCGCGCGCGTGCTGATGGTGGGTGAACAGCACCTCGGGCTCGGCCTCGTCGGTGGCCACGTTGTCGCTGATCTTCAGCGCGACGATGTTCCGGCCCTCGTACGACTTTCCAATGACGCGCTTGCTCAGAATGGCGGGGTACTTGGCTACGGCCGCGTCGATCTCGGCGTTCATCTCGGCGTAGTTGTGGTACTTCGCGTCCGTAGAGGGAAAGTCGAACGGCACGGCGTCCCGGCCCGCACCGCGATCGGCCGGGCCCGGCAGCGCGGTGAGCCGGTAGCCGAGCCCGCGCAACCGCCTGACCTGGGCGGCGTCGGCGGTGACGACGACGGAGCGGGCGTCGGTCTCGTCGATGGAGACGCCGGTGGCGGCGACGGCGGAGCGCTGGGCGGGAGTGGCCGGGCCCGCGACCTCGTACTGGCGCACGTTCTCATCGGCGGCGCGGGACGCCGGGCCGGAAGCCGCGCCGGCCGAGGCGGCACGCCCGGGGGCCGGATCGTCGGCCTGGGCCGCGATCGGGGCGGCGAGGGCGAGGGACAACAGGGCGGCGAGGGCGGTGATCCGTCTGCCGCGGGTGCGAAGTCGCATACATGCTCCTGGGGGGTGAGAGGCGAGCGACTGCTGCGCCAGTGTTCGGCCATGCGCATGACATGGTCAAGGGCGGGAAATGGTCGAAGCCGAAGGAACTTCTCATCGAGGGAAGGAACCCCCCCTGTGAACAGACCTCTCGTCGGCGCGCTCTCGGCCCTCTTACTGGGCGGCGCGACCCTCGTGGGTGTCGGCGCCGCCCCGGCGGCCGCCTCCTCCTCCCACCCCCAGGCCGCGCAGGCGGTCGACTTCGCCGGAACGGTCGCGCTCAGCGACTGCTCCGGCTCGGTCGTACGGACCGCGAAGTCCGCCGACACCGACCCCGCGCTCGTCCTCTCCAACGGCCACTGCCTGGAGAGCGGCTTCCCGAGCGCGGGAGAGGTGATCGTCAACCAGTCGTCGAGCCGCAGCTTCACCCTGCTGAACAGCTCCGGCGGGAACGCGGGCACGGTACGGGCGAGCAAGGTCGCGTACGCGACCATGACCGACACCGACGTCTCGCTGTACCAGCTGACCTCGACGTACGCCCAAATACAGCAGAGGTACGGCATCAAGGCCCTGCAACTGTCCGACAGCCGCCCGGCCCAGGGCACCAGCATCAAGGTGGTCTCCGGCTACTGGAAGAAGATCTACTCCTGCACTATCGACGGATTCGCATATCGTCTTAAGGAAGGCGACTGGACCTGGAAGGATTCGGTCCGCTACACCTCCGCCTGCAACACGATCGGCGGAACGTCCGGTTCGCCCGTCGTCGACAGCGCGACCGGCACGGTCCTGGCCGTGAACAACACGGGCAACGAGGACGGGGCGCGGTGCACCCTCAACAACCCGTGCGAGGTCGACGAGAGCGGCGCGGTGACGGTCCGCAAGGGCATCAACTACGCCCAGCAGACGTACGGCATCACCAAGTGCGTGACCACCGGGAACAAGATCGACCTCAGCCTCGCCGGATGCGCGCTGCCCAAGCCGTGACAGCCATGACGTAAGGCCGGGGGGGAAGACCCCACCACGGTCCGGGGGCGGGCGCCAGTGCGCCCCCGGACCGCTCGCACAAAGCTGAGGACCCTTGTCACGGCGTCAGAAACGAGGGTCCTCATGCGAAGAGCGCGCATTGCGCCGAACGTGGCAGCCGCCTGCGCCGCGTTACTGCTGCTTCCCGCCGCCGCGGCGGTCCCGGCCGCGGCGGCCACCCCGCGGGCGGCGGTCGCCCCGGCCGCGCACGGCCGGGGCGCGCTGGTGTCCGCCGAACCGCTGTACACGCTGGCCGCCCCGGGCCAGGTCGCCGCCGAGCTGCGCACCGGCGGGTTCGACGCCGGTGCGGTCCGCTACGGCGTCGACGCGTACCGGCTCGTGTACCGCACCGTCGACGCGCACGGCCGCCCCACCACCGCGAGCGGGCTGCTCGCCCTGCCGCGCGGGCGGGACGGCAGGCTGCGCGCGGTCTCCTTCGCGCACGGCACGGGGGTCCACAAGAGCGACGCGCCCTCGATGCAGCGCCACGGCTTCCTGCCCGGGCCGCCCCTCACCTACGCCTCGGCCGGCTTCGCCGCCGTCGCGCCCGACTACCTCGGCATGGGCACCGGCCCCGGGCTCCACCCCTGGATGGACATCCCCTCGGAGACCACCGCCTCCCTCGACATGCTGCGCGCCGCCCGCGCCGTCGTCCCCCTGGAGCGGAAGGTGGCGGTCACCGGCTTCTCGCAGGGCGCCTCGGCCGCGCTGGGGCTGGCCCGGTCGCTGCGGGCGGGCGAGGACCGCTGGTTCCGGCTGGGTGCGCTGGCGCCGGTGAGCGGGGCGTACGACTTCGGCGGGGCGGAGCTGGAGGCGCTGCTCGGCGGGCGGCTGGAGCCCAAGTCGAGCGTGCTGTACGCCGCGTACACGCTGGTCGCCTTCAACCGGCTGCACGCTGTGTACGACAGCCCTGAGCAGGTGTTCGAGGGCGACTACGCCCCGCACATCGAGTCGCTGTTCGACGGTGAGCACACCGGGCGGCAGCTGATGGACGGCACCCCGGAGACGCTGGACGACCTGCTCACCGACGAGGGCATGCGGCTGCTCGCCCATCCGACGGGGGAGTTCGCCGCGGCGCTGCGGACGGCCGACAGCGTGTGCGCCGACTGGGCACCGCGGGTGCCGACGCGGCTGTACATGGCGGGCGGGGACGAACAGGCCGCGGTGGAGAACACCGCGTACTGCCGGACCGCGCTGCGGCGCCACGGGGCGGACGTCCCGGTGGTCGACGTCGGCCCCGTCGACCACCAGAAGTCCCGCCACCTCGGCTCGAACGTCGCCGCGACGGCGTCGATCGTCCGCTGGCTCAGCGACCTGTCCTAGTCACGCCAGGCCGTGGACGTGCGGGCCGACCGCCTTGGACCAGGCGTTGCCCGCCGCCGCGTCCCAGTTGGTGGACCAGGTCATCGCGCCGCGGATGCCGGGGTAGGTCCTGGCGGGCTTGAAGCTGCCGCAGCCGGTGCCCTTGGCGAGGCAGTCGAGGGCCGCGCCCACCACGGACGGTTCGACATAGCCGGAGCCGGCGCCCTTGGGTGACGCGGGGACGCCGATGCCGACCTGGGACGGGTCGAGGCCGCCTTCGAGCTGGACGCAGGCGAGGGAGGTGAGGAAGTCGACCGAGCCCTGGGCGTAGACCTTGCCGTCGCAGCCGTTCATCGAGCCGCTGTTGTAGTACTGCATGTTGACGACGGTGAGGAAGTCCTTGATGGCCAGGGCCGTCTTGAAGTACTCGGTGGACGTCGACTGCATGTCGATCGTCTGGGGCGCCATCGTCACCACGACGTCGCTCTTCTTGTCGTGGACGGCCTTGAGCGCCTTGGCCATATAGGTCGCGTTGAGGCCGTTCTCGAGGTCGATGTCGACGCCGTCGAAGCCGTATTCGTCCATCAGAGCGGTGATGGAGGCGGCGAAGGCGTTCGCCGAGGCGTCGTCGCCGACCGAGACGGTGCCGTTCTGGCCGCCGACGGAGATGATGACCGACTTGCCGGCCGCCTGCTCGGCCTTGATGTCGTCCTTGAACTGCTGCTCGCTGCCGTAGCCGAGCGCCGGGTCGAGGCGGAAGTCGACGGCCCCCGGGGAGCCGGTCGCGTCGGCGAAGGCGACGGCGATGATGTCGTAGTCGTCCGGGACGTCACGCAGCTTCTGCACGGTCGCGCCGTTGTCGAAGTTCTGCCAGTAGCCGGTGACGGCGTGCTTCGGTACGGCGGCGCCCGCCGCGTCGGCGGTGCCGGTGGACACCAGCCCGCCGGCGGCGAGCGCGGCGACCGCCGCGATTCCGAGCAGCCTCTTCCTGATGTGTGCGCGTGCCACGACAGCCTCCGAGCGTGGGGGGAAAGGGAGGTGGTGCCTGTGCGCGTCCAGGGGCCCCTGAGGCGTGCGACCAAGGTGGTCCAGACCAATGCGGTTGTCAAGGCCATGGCGTAAATGGCCGGACGGGGGCCGCGTGGGGGCCGCACCGTTACCAGGAGGGTGTAACTCTGAGGAACTGTTCTCTCACGCGGCTTTCGTGGATAAAGTGACGATGCACCAGCCAGGGGCAGTTCACGAACTGCGGCCGCCGCCGCTCGGCGACGACGTGAGACGGGGTAGCCGACGTGCCCACCGCGATAGCAGTCACCAGCCGTGAGCTGGTGCTTCCACCGCCCGACGGGCAGACCCCGTCGGCCGTCGTGCTGCGGCCGCCGGAGGAGCAGTCGCTGGACGACGCGCTCGCCGAGGTCGGGGCGCTCCTGGAGTACCAGGGCTATCTGGTGGCGCTCTATCCCGCCGGCACCCCGCCGCCCTTCATCCGCAGGCTGCACACCGTGCGCTCGGTCCTGGAGAGCGACCGGATGGCGCTGTGCCCGCTCGAACTTCCCCCGCTGGCCGTCGCCGTCATCGCCCGTCAGCTGCGGCAGCTGTCCGTCTCCGACATCAGCCCGGGCGTGCTGGCCTGTTCCGCCCGGCTGCTGGCGCACTACGTGCACGCGGGCGCGCTGCTCGGCAGCGTCGCCAAGCTGGACCGGGTGCCGGTGAGCCTCACCTCGCACGTCAAGTCCTGGATGCCGGGCGCCCAGTTCGCCGTGCTCGCGCACCCCGAGCCGCAGCTGGTCAAGGTGGGCGGGGGCGGCGCGCTGCCCGGGCCCGCGTTCGCCACCCACATGACCGTCGCGCGCGGCCAGCTCACCAGCCACGGGCATGGGACGGCCCCGCGCGACGACTGGGTCAGCGGGGCGCTGGCGCCCTCCTGGGGCGTCGGGGACGTCCAGGAGGTGCCGCTGCCCGCCGAGTCGGCGCGCTGGTGGGGCACCTCGAAGCTGATCGAGTTCGCGGCGGCCATCCCGGACCTCTCCGTGCTCTACCAGCTCGTGGCGTCCGTACGGAGAGAGGAGTGCCACTGGTGCGGCTTCGAACTCATCGGGGACCGCTGCGCCTTCTGCTCCTGTCCGGTGCCGCGCGGCGATGAGATTCCCGCCCTGACCCAGTCCGCCGAGCGACCCGCCCTGACCAGCCGGTAAACGTCCCCACTCACGAGGTTGTCCGTCCATGAATTCTCGCCAGCGACGCGGAGTCATCCTGCTGGTCCTGTCGGTCCTGTGCGCCGGTGGCGCGTTCGCCGGGGTGCTCTCCGTCGTCAACGACGTGGAGTCGAAGGTCGGCCCCGAGACGACCGCGTACAAGCTGAAGGGGAACATCGAGGCGTATCAGGCGCTGAACGCGGGGGACTTCGAGAAGGTGTCGATGCCCGAGCGCTGGGTGCCCTCCACCGCCGTCACCGATCTGTCCGAGGTGCGCGGCAGGATAGCCGCGACCAAGCTCAGCCGGGGATCGCTGCTCCAGACGGACATGATCGCCGACCGGCCGGCGCTGAAGGCCGGGCAGCAGGAGATCGCCATCATGATCGACGCCGCGACGGGCGTCGCGGGCAAGATCACCCCCGGTGCGAAGGTCAACATCTACGCCACCTTCGAGGGCAAGGCGCAGGGCGAGGAGTCGGTCTCCAAGCTGATCGTCGACGAGGCGGAGGTCATCGACGTGGGCAAGCTGTCCGCGCTGAAGCCGGACGAGGACGATCAGCGGCGCGTCGACCAGGCGGTGCCGATCACCTTCGCGCTCGACACCAAGGACGCGCAGCGCGTCGCGTACGCCGAGTCCTTCGCCTCACACGTACGGCTCGCCCTGATCGCCCCCGGCGCGGACGCCCCCGTCGCGCCGCGCGAGCGCACCTACACCCTCGACGGCGACAAATGACGGAAGAAGAGTGAGGAGGTGCCGCGGTGACGATCAGAATCCTCCCGGCCGTCGGTGACCCCGACGCGGCCCGCGCCATCGGCGGGCTGCTCGGCCAGCTGCCCGGCGTCGAACCGGCGGCGCCGGTGGGCGACTCGACCCGGCTGCTGGACACCCTCGCCGCGCTGGCCGCCGCCTCCCTGGAGGAGCTGCCGGAGGTCGTCCTCGTCCATGAGCGGATCGGCCCGTCGCCCGCCCTGGAGCTGATCCGCGAGGTGGCGCTGCGCTTCCCGGCGGTGGGCGTGGTGCTGGTCACCGGCGACGCGGGACCGGCCCTGTACTCGGCCGCCATGGACGCGGGCGCGCGCGGCATCGCGGGGCTACCGCTGTCGTACGACGAGCTGGCGGCCCGCGTCCAGGCCGCCGCCCAGTGGGCCACCGGCGTACGGCGCCACCTCGGTGGCGGCGGCGACGCGGCCGCCACCGGGCCGGGCGGCACGCTGGTCGCCGTCGCGGGCGCCAAGGGCGGGGTCGGTACGACGGTCACCGCCGTCCAGCTGGCGCTGGCCGCGCGGGCGGCGGGCCGCACGGTCGCCCTGGTCGACCTGGACCTCCAGTCCGGCGACGTGGCCTCGTACCTCGACGTCCAGTTCCGGCGCTCCATCGCCGATCTGGCCCAGATCACCGACATCTCGCCGCGGGTGCTCCAGGACGCGGTCTTCACCCACCACACCGGGCTCGGGCTGCTGCTCGCGCCGGGGGAGGGGGAGCGCGGCGAGGAGGTCACCGACCGGGCGGCCCGGCAGGTGATCGGCGCGCTGCGGACCCGGTTCGAGCTGGTGGTCGTCGACTGCGGTACGCAGATGACGTCGGCGGGCGCCGCCATCGTCGAACAGGCCGACACCGCGCTGCTGGTGACCACCCCGGACGTGGTCGCGGTGCGGGCCGCCAAGCGGATGGTGCGGCTGTGGGACCGGCTCCAGATCCGCAAGGCCGAGGAGACCGTGACCGTCGTCAACCGGCACACCCGCAGCGCCGAGATCCAGCCGCAGCTGGTCGCGCGCGCCACGGGTACGGCGGTGGCGCGGACGGCGATCCCGGCGGGGTTCAAGGAGCTGCAGCCCGCCGTCGACTCCGGCCGCATGCAGGACCTGGACGCCAAGTCCGCCGTCAAGCAGGCACTGTGGGGGCTCGCCGGGGAACTGGGCCTGGTGGACGGGGAGCGGGGCACGCCCCCGCCCGGCCGCCGCGCCGCCCACCGGGGCGGACACCACCAGGGCGCGCACGGCGGCCAGGGCAGCCAGGGCTCCCAGGGCGGCGACCGCACGCTGCCCGGGCTGCGGCGGCGCCGCGCCATAGGAGCGGGGGCGGACGACGACGGGGGCGACGCGGGCCCGGGGACGGACGCGCTGAACGAGATCCCCCCGTCCGCCACCGGCCGCTTCCTGCGCAAGCGGGGCGGCGACCGAGGCCAGGTGACGGTCGAGTTCATCGGCGTCCTGCCGCTGGCCCTCATCGTGCTCGCGGTGGTCTGGCAGCTCGTCCTCGTCGGCTATACGTACTCGCTCGCGGGCAACGCGGCCGACAAGGGCGCCCGGGCGGGCGCGGCCAAGGGCGCCGCCGCCTGCCAGGCCGCGGCGCAGGACGACATCCCCGGCTCCTGGAGCGCGGAGATCGACTGCCCCGGCGCGGGCGACGGCGCGGTGTACCGGTCGACGGTGAAGCTGAGCGTGCCGATCCTGTTCCCGGGCGCCGCCGACTTCCCGTGGACGGTGACCGGTTCGGCGGGCGCCGCGGACGAGACGGACACCATGGCGGGCGCGGGGCAGTGAGGGGGCGTACGGCGATGACCCGTTGGAGGACCAGGCGCGACCGGGGCTCGGCGTCGATCGAATTCCTCGGCTTCCTGCCGATCCTGATCCTCGTCGCGCTGGCCGCCGTCCAGCTGGGGATCGCCGCGTACGCCGTCCAGCAGGCGGGCACGGCGGCCCGGGCGGCGGCGCGTACCGGCTCGCTGGACGAACCGGGCACCCCGGACACCGCCGGGAAGGCGGCGATCAGCGGCTGGCTGGCGGGCGGGACCAATATCAGCGGCGGCGACTGCGGCGGCGGCGAGGCACACGCGACCGCGACGGTGAACATCCCCTCGGTCATCCCCGGTGTCAGCGACTTCGGCAGCGCGGAGAGGAGCGCCACCATGCCGTGCGACGACGGACAGCTCCAGGCGGCGGGAGGACGGCCATGAGCCTGCGGTCCCGGATCAACGCGCCCGAGGGGCCCGCGGAGGGCCGCCAGGACGGGCATCTCGTCGCCGTCTACCGCGCCAAGCTGCTGGAGGAGATCGACCTCGCCGAGATGTCCTCGCTGGCCGCCGCCGAGCGCCGGACCCGGCTGGAGCGCGTGCTGGGCCACATCATCAGCCGCGAGGGCCCGGTGCTGTCCACCGGCGAACGCTCCCAGCTCATCCGCCGGGTGGTGGACGAGGCGCTGGGCCTCGGCGTGCTCGAACCGCTGCTGGAGGACGCCTCCATCACCGAGATCATGGTCAACGGACCGGACCAGATCTTCGTGGAGCGGGCGGGCCGGGTCGAGCTGGTGCCCGTCCGGTTCGCCTCCGAAGAGCAGCTGATGCAGACCATCGAGCGCATCGTCTCCACCGTCAACCGGCGGGTGGACGAGTCGAATCCGATGGTCGACGCCCGCCTGCCCTCCGGTGAGCGGGTCAACGTGATCATCCCGCCGCTGGCGCTCACCGGCGCCACCCTCACCATCCGCCGCTTCCCGCGCGCTTACACTCTCAGCGAGCTGATCGGCATGGGCACGCTGGACGAGCAGATGCTGATGCTGCTGGCGGCGCTGGTGCGCGGCAAGTTCAACGTCGTCGTCTCCGGACCCACCGGCTCCGGAAAGACCACGCTGCTCAACGCCCTCTCCGGGCTGATCCCGGATGGCGAGCGGATCATCACCGTCGAGGACGCGGCCGAACTCCAGCTCCAGCAGACCCACGTCATCCGGCTGGAGTCCCGGCCGCCCAACGTCGAGGGCAAGGGCCGGATCACCATCCGCGACCTGGTCCGCAACTCGCTGCGGATGCGCCCCGACCGCATCATCGTCGGCGAGGTGCGCGGCGGCGAGACCCTCGACATGCTCCAGGCCATGTCCACCGGTCACGACGGCTCGCTCGCCACCGTCCACGCCAACAGCGCCGAGGACGCGCTGATGCGGCTGCAGACCCTCGCCTCGATGTCCGATGTGGCGATCCCGTACGAGGCGCTGCGCGACCAGATCAACAGCGCCGTGGACTGCATCGTCCAGCTCGTCCGGCACGCCGACGGCTCCCGCCGGATCAGCGAGATCGCGCTCCTGGACAGCCACGGCCACGAGGAGTACCGCATCGCCACCGTCTGCCGCTTCGACGCCCAGCCCATGGGCGCCGACCGGATCGTGCACGGACGGTTCTCCTACTTCCCGCTCCCGGAGCGGGTGGCGGAGCGGCTGCGGCTGGCCGGTGAGGCGGTGCCGCCCGCCTTCGGGGTGGCCGCCTTCCCGGCGCAGCTGACCACGCGGGGCGCCGCGTACGACACGGGCGCGTACGGCGCGCGGGATGGGAGGTAGCCGGATGGACCGGCTCGCGACGCTGACCCTCGGTGCGACGCTGGTGTGCGGCGCGCTGGGCGTCGCCGGGGTGCACACCTACGCCCGGGGTACGGACCGGCAGCGCGCGCTGATCGACCGGCTGTCGGAGTCGGGGGCGGCGGAACCGTCCCGGCGGCCGCGCCGCTTCGCCCGCGTGGACCGGCGGCTGCGCACCACCTCCATGGGGCGGCGGCTGGAGCTGCGGCTGGCGGCGACGGGCCTGGACATCACCCCCGGCGAGTTCTTCGTCTACACGGCCGCGGCGGCGGCCGGGCTGTGGCTGCTGGCGGCGTCGCTGCTGGCGTCGTTCTTCGGCCCGATCGCGGCCGTCATCGCCGTCTGGTCGGCGTTCGGGTTCCTGGGCTGGCAGCGGCAGAAGCGCATCGAACGGTTCATCAACCAGCTGCCCGAGCTGTCCCGGATCCTGGCCAACGCCACCCAGGCCGGGCTGGCGCTGCGTACCGCGCTGAGCATGGCGGCGGACGAGATGGAGGCCCCGGCGGGCGAGGAGCTGTCCAAGGTCTCCGACAAGCTGTCCGTGGGGCATTCGATCGACGACGCGCTGGGCGAGCTGGCGGAGCGGCTGCCGTCGCGGGAGCTGGTGGTGCTGGTCACCACGCTGGTGCTGTCCAACCGCGCGGGCGGGACCGTGGTCAGCTCGCTGCGCAACCTCACCCACACGCTGGAGGAGCGCAAGGAGACCCGGCGCGAGGTCCGCACCCAGCTGTCCCAGGTGACCGTCACCGCGTATGTGGTGCCGCTGATGGGCATCGGGACGCTGCTGCTGATGAACCGGATCGCACCGGGTTCGCTGGACCGCATGACCGGGTCCATCTGGGGGCAGGCCGCGGTGATCGGGGCGTTCGCCCTGTACGGGATCGGCTTCTTCCTCATCCGCCGCATGTCGAAGATCGACGTCTGACCGGGGTAGTGGGCATGGGTTTCGGAGTTCTGCTGGCGCTGGCGGCCGGGCTGTCGGTCGCGGGCATCGCGTACGGCATCGCGCTGTACCGCAGCGAGGCCAAGCTGCCGAGCGACCTCGCGGTCGCGCTGGAGGTCGGGGCGACCCGTACGAACGCGGTCGGCTCGGCCGTCGACCGGCTCGGCATGCGCTACGCCCCGCTGGTGCTGCGGCTGATGGGCGACAAGCGGGTGGCCCGGGTGCGCCGCCGGATCGATCTGGCGGGCCATCCGGGCGGGCTGACGGTCGACCGGTACGCGGCCCGCCGGGCGGTGTACGGGATGCTCGGCTTCGGCGGCGCGCTGGTCATGCTGCTGAAGGGCCAGCTGCTGCTGGCGCTGCTGATGGTGGTGTTCGGGCTGTTCTGGATCGAGGTCGGGATCTGGGCGGCGGTGCGGGAGCGCAAGGACGCGATCGACCGGACCCTGCCCGACTTCCTGGACGTGCTGGCGGTCGTGGTGAGCGCGGGGCTCGGTTTCCGGCAGGCGCTGGACCGGGTGTCGGAGAAGTACGAGGGCCCCTGGGCGGATGAACTCCGCATCACGCTTCGGCAAATGGACATGGGGGTCAGCCGGCGCCAGGCGTTCGAAGAACTGCGGAAGCGGAACGACTCGGAACAGGTCGCCCAGTTCGTCACGGCGCTGCAGCAGGGCGAGGAACTGGGCGCTCCGATCGTCGAAACGCTGATCGCCATCGCGAACGACATGCGCCGTACGGACGCCCAGAACGCCCGGCGCCGCGCCGCCCGCGCCGTCCCCAAGGCGACCATGGTCATCACCACCTTCATGGTGCCCGGGACGATGGTGCTGCTCGTGGCGGGGTTCTTCATCGGGTCCGGCACGGACTTCGGTTCGATCACGGGAGATTGACGGTCATTTGGGCGAATATGCTTCGCGATCGCAATCGGGTGTGGGACAGTCGTCGACGGTGAACTCCTCGGCGGCGGGAGGGGGTGAGACGGATGGGCCGCGGCGAACGTCCGCGCACAGGGTTCGAACACCGTGTATCGGGAAGGCAATCCCCCCTGGGACACTGTTCCGAGGCGGCTGTTTCGGCGTACTTTGCTCGTGTCGCGAGCGACGCCACGGGGGCCCAGTCGCCGGACCAGAGTGGGACGGCCACCCATGGAGGGGAACACGATGGGGAAGCGCGTTATGGGGAACGACCGGGGGCAGACCTCGATCGAGTACCTGGGGATCATTGCCGTGGTGGTCGCCATCGTCCTGGTGCTGTCGACGACGGACTTCGGAAGCATGATCGCGAACGCGATCTCCGACAAGATCTCTCAGGTCGTCGGCATCTGAGCGAGCGCGTGAAGGCTCGCGGATACCGCGGCAGCGACACCGGGCAGGCCTTTCCGATCTACATCACCGCGGTCGCGGCCCTGCTCTTCCTCGCCCTCGCCTTCTTCGCGGTGGGCCAGGCCGGGGCCACCCGCAACGGCGGACAGACCGCCGCCGACGCGGCCGCCCTCGCCGCAGCCCAGGACTATCGCGACCAGTTGGGCACGGCGCTGCTGAAGGCCGTGACGGACGGCAGCGCGCTGGAGGACCTGCTGAACGGGCGGGGGATCGGCGCGGGTGACGCGTGCGAGCAGGCGGAGTGGTTCGCGCAGCAGAACGGCGCGGACCTGACCGAACCGCGCTGTGCCCCGGGCTATCTGCCCACTTCCTTCACCGTCTGGGTCACAACGCAGAAGCCGGTGGGCAAGACCGTCATCCCCGGCACGGAGAGCAAGTACGGGAAGGCGACGGCCAAGGCGGTCATAGGCCCGCGCTGTACGCTCCAGCCGCCCGACGAGCCGACGGCCTCCCCGAGGCCGACTCCGTCGGGCGACGAGAACGGAGGCGACGGCGGCGGCGGCGACGGCGGCGGGGACGAGAAGCCCTCGGTGTCGCTGAGGTGTGACGGCAGGGACGTGACCATCGACCCGGCGCACCCGGAACTCTTCCCCGACGTCAAGGACCTGTTCTCCGTGCACCTTGCCGACTGAGCGACGGACGAGTAGACGAGCAAAGGACAGCGAGCGATGAGCATTCGGCACACGACGAAGGCCCGGAGGGGGGCTGCCGCGGCGGCGCTCGGAGCGGCCCTGGCCCTCGCCGTGGCCGGGTGCGGCAGCGGCGACGACGGCGGGAAGGACAGCGGCTCCCCGCAGAAGTCACCCGCGGTCAGGACCGATGACGGGCAGGGGGAGACGGAGCCCGCCGCGGACTCCAAGAAGGTCATCGGCGAGATGAAGGGGCCGAAGAACATCGTCGTCAGCCTCCACTCGGCGGTGCGCGACAGCGGCGGATTCGTCACCGTGAACGGGACGGTGACCAACCGCGGCAGCATGCTGTTCAACCCGGTGGACTGGCGCTCCACGGAGGTGGAGTTGGCCAAGTCCCGTTCGTCCGTGTCGGGCGCGTCCCTGGTCGACGCGAAGGGCAAGAAGCGGTATCTCGTGCTCCGGGACACCGATGGCCAGTGTCTGTGCACCACCGGGCTGTCCGGGCTCAAGCCGAACGAGAGCCGCCCGTTCTTCGCGCAGTTCCCGGCTCCGCCCAAGAGCGTCACGGAGGTCGACTTCCAGCTCCCGACCATGCCGTCCGTCAGCATCAAGCTCTCCGGGTGAGCCCCGCCATGACGTCGACACGTACGACAGCCCGCCGCGCCGTACGGTACGGCCCGGCCCTGGCCGCCCTCGCGCTCGTGCTCACCACACCGGCGCTCACCGCCCCCGCCCGCGCCGACAGCGGCCCCGGCGCCCCCGCCGACACCAGGCCGCCCCTCAAGATCGACGCCGGCGACCCCGATCTGCGGATGCCCGAAGGCGCCAAGCTCGCGGCCGGGCGGGTCCTGGACATCAAGTCGGTCGTCGAGACGGACGACGGCGACGAGCGGCGCGAGGACACCAACACCAAGGTGAGCTTCGCCCTCCAGGCCGAGGTGCTGTTCGGCAAGGACAGCGCGAAGCTCGGCGCCGAGGCGAACGCCCGTATCCAGGACATCGCGGACGAGGCGAAGCGGCAGCACGCGAAGAGCGTGCGGGTCTTCGGCTTCACCGACAACCTGGGCTCGGCCGCGCACGGCCTCGAACTGTCCCGGAAGCGGGCCGACGCGGTGCAGCAGCGGCTGGCGGACAGCCTGGACTCCTCGGTCGCGTACCAGATCCGCGGCTACGGCGAGCAGTACCCGATCGCGGACAACGCGACGGAGGAGGGCCGCAAGAAGAACCGCCGCGTGGAGGTCAGCTTCCCGCGCGGTGCGTAGGGGGTTGCGCGGGGGTGTCTCCCCCCACCCCGCCCCTTCCCGTCCCAAGGGCTCCGCCCCTGGACCCCGGCCGCGAGCGGCGGAGCCCCGCCGGGCCCGGTTCGTGGCTCGCGCGCGCTGGGGGAGTTCGAGGAGCGGGGTCCAGGGGCGGAGCCCCCGAAACGGGGGGCCGGGGGCGCCCCCGGTTCGGGGAGGGGCGGGGTGGGGGAGAGACCTCCGCCGAACCGTGCCGCATCATGGAGCACGTCGCCCCACCCCGCGCGGGAGTACCCCCTGAATACCACCGTCGCCGAGATCCTCGCCGTCACCCTCCTCCTCGCCGTACTGGCCTTCGCCGTCGCCCGCCCCCGCGGCTGGCCCGAGGCGGTCGCGGCGGTGCCCGCGGCCGCCGTCGCGGTGGCGGCCGGGGCCGTGACGCCGGCGGCGGCGTGGGAGGAGACCCGGAGCCTGCTGCCCGTCGTCGGGTTTCTGGCGGCGGTGCTGCTGCTGGCGCAGATGTGCGCGGACGAGGGGGTGTTCGAGGCGGCCGGGCAGGCCGTGGCGCGGGCCTGCCGGGGGCGTACGGACCGGCTGCTGGGCGGGGTGTTCGCGGTGGCGGCGCTGGTCACCGCCGTGCTGAGCCTGGACGCGACGGTCGTCCTGCTGACGCCCGTGGTGTTCGCGACCGCGACCCGCCTCGGCGCCCGCTCCCGGCCGCATGTCTACGCCTGCACCCATCTGGCGAACTCCGCGTCGCTGCTGCTGCCGGTCTCCAACCTCACCAACCTGCTCGCGCTGGAGGCGAGCGGACTGTCGTTCACCCGGTTCGCCCTGGTCATGGCCCCGGCCTGGCTGGTGTCGATCGCCATCGAATTCGTGGTCTTCCGCCGCTTCTTCGCCGCGGACCTGGCCGCCGGGACCGCGAAGCCGCCGCCCGCCGAGTGGCCGCGGGTGCCGGTGTTCGCGCTGACCGTGCTGGGGCTGACCCTGGCCGGGTTCGTCGTGACGTCGCTGGTCGGGCTGGAGCCCGCGTGGGCCGCGGGGGCGGGGGCGCTGGTGCTCGCCGTACGGGCGGTGCGGCGGCGGACGACGACGGTACGGGGCGTGGTGGGCGCGGCGGGCCCGTTGTTCTGCCTGTTCGTGCTCGCCCTGGGCGTCGTGGTGCAGGCGGTCCTGGACAACGGCCTGGAGGCGGCGCTGTCCCGGGTGCTGCCGGTCGGCACCGGGCTGCCCACGCTGCTCGCGATCGCGGCCGTGGCGGCCGTGCTGGCGAACCTCGTCAACAACCTCCCGGCCACGCTGGCGCTGCTGCCGATCGCGGCCGGGGGCGGCCCGGGCCCGGTCCTGGCCGTGCTGATCGGGGTCAACCTGGGCCCCAACCTCACCTACGTCGGCTCCTTGGCCACGCTGCTGTGGCGGCGTATCGTCCGCCACCACGGGGCCGACGCCGACTCCGGGCTGGGTGAGTTCACCCGCCTCGGGCTGCTCACCGTGCCGACCACGCTGGTGGCGGCGACGGTGGCGCTATGGGCCATGCTGGCGACGCTATGAGGGACTCATGATCGTGCTCATCTGGATCGCCGAGGGCACCTGGCGGTCCGCCGTGGACGCCGCACGCGACCAGCTGCCCGCCGAGGGCGACACCGAGATCCGCCTGCTGTACGTCACGGACGACCACGTGGCGGGCGCCGCGCACGGCGCCTTCGCGGGGCTGCTGGGCCGGGGCGGCCACGGGCGGGATCCGGGCGACCGGGTGGAGGAGGTGGCGACGGCCGCCGCGTCGGAGCTGCTGGACGCCGCCGCCGAGCGGCTGGACCGGCCGGTGACCCGGCTGCACCGGCACGGCCGGGTCGAACACGAGGTGGTGCGGGAGGCGGACGGCGTGGACCTGCTCGTCGCCGCGCGCGACGGGGACCGCGACCGGCTGGGGCCGCACAGTCTGGGGCCCGCCGCGCGCTTCGTCGTGGACCACGCGCCCTGCGCCGTCCTGCTGGTGTGGCCCGCGGCCGCGCCCGGCATCGAGTCGCTGCCGCCACCGCCGCCCTGATCACACAGGACCCTCGCGGGTCAGAGGCGGGTCAGGACTCGATCCAGTTGTGCGCCTGGGCCAGCTCGATGACGCGCCGGCGCACCTGCTTGATCTGGTCGGCGGTGAGGCTGCCGCCCATGTCGACCAGCGTCTCGGTCAGCTCCTGCCGGAACTCGCCCACGGAGAGCACATCGCACATGGTGTCGTCGCCGGAGTCCGGCGCGGGGGAGGACCGCACGATGGGGGCCGCGGCGCGCTCCAGGATGCGGACCTCGGACGCCTTGGGGCCCTTGTCGCCGTACTCGGGGACGAACCGCACCTTCGAACCGGGCTGGAACAGGTGCTTCTCGTCCAGGAGGTCGTTCGCGTGCATGAACACGTCCTCGCCGCCGTCGTCCGGGGCGATGAAGCCGTAACCGCGAAACTCGTCGAACCGCAGAATCTTGCCCGTCGTCGTCAACGTGCCACCCCTACCCCTGTACCTCTACCTCATGTACCTCATCGAACAGCGAGCTCAGCGTACATAAGGCGGCTGAGCCGAAGAAGGGCCGGGGTCGAGGGCGACCCGGGTGCCCCGCCGCAGGCCCCAGCGCTCCATCGCCCCCGCCTCCGCCTCCAGGACGTGGCGCGCACGCGGCCGCGGCAGCCCGAGCCGCCCGGGGCGCAGGGTGGTGACGGCCAGCACGGTCAGCCGCCGGTCGAGATAGGCGACGTCGATGGCGAAGCGCATCCGGAAGGTGTGCACCCCGCTCGCGGGGGTCAGCAGGATCGCGCCGGTCAGCCCGTCCCGGCCGAGCAGCCCGCGGGACCGGGCGCGGTAGGAGGCGGCGATCTCCAGCGGCACGTCGACCGGCACTCCGAGCCGTACGTCAAGCGGCACGTCGACCGGCACGTCGAGCCGTACGTCGACCGGCACCTCGACCGGTGTGTCCCGCAGTACGCGCAGCGTTCCGGTGCCGTCCCGCCAACGGCCCATGCCCGTCCCCTTCACCACCCGTCGTCCATCCTTGGGTTGAGTGTTCCACCAAGCGGTCCCCCGGGCCCGCCGCTTCCGTAGGCTCGGGCCGTGCAACCGCTGCTGATCGCCCTCGCCGCCGCGTACGGCGCCGCCGCCGGGCTGCTGGTGCCGCGTCCGCTGTACCGGCTGGCGGTCGAGCCCGAGGAGCCGTGGCGCGCGGACTGCCCGCGCGGGCACGCGCTCACCGGCCCGGCCCGCGGCTGGCTGGGCCCCGCCCGCTGCCCCCGGTGCGGGGACGGCGGGCGGCGGTACGGCCCGGGGCCGGCGCTGCCCGCCCTGCTCACCGCGCTGGTGTGCGCGGGCCTGGCGGCGGCCACCGGGGCGCGCCCCGAGCTGGCGGTGTGGCTGCTGCTCGCCCCGCCCGCGGTGCTGCTGGCCGGGGTGGACCGGGCGGTGAACCGGCTGCCGGACGTGCTGACCCTGCCGATGGCGGGCGCCGCGGCGGCGCTGCTCGGCGTCGCCGCGCTGCTGCCGCACAGCGCCGGGTCCTGGCCGCGGGCGCTGCTGGGCGGGGTGGTGCTGGGCGGGGCGTATCTGGTGCTGTTCCTGATCAACCCGCGCGGCATGGGCTTCGGCGACGTCAAACTGGCGCTGACCCTCGGGGTGGCCCTCGGCTGGTACGGCTGGGCCGTGCTCTTCTGGGGCGGGTTCGCCGGGGTGCTGCTGGGGTCGCTGTACGCGATGGCCCTGGTCCTGGCGCGGCGAGCGGGCCGCGGGACGCCGCTGGCGTTCGGCCCGTTCATGATCCTCGGCGCGGGCGCGGGGCTGGTACTGGGGGCGCTCGGCACCGGATGACGCCCCACCCGATCGGCGCCGCGCGCATCCTCACCCCCGCCGATGCATGGACAACCGCTCACGAAGGGTTATGGTGGAAACCCCCCCTCGGGCCGGTCCGTACTCCCCCCCACGGACCGGCCCGCTCTATTACGGGGTCAGCGCGGTGCGCGAGCGACACCCAGCCCACACGGTCCGTCACCCACCGTGACGAAGGCGGGGGTCGCGTAGGGCCCCGTACGTCTGTCCGGTCGTCCGATACCCCGTCCGACCGGCTCGGTTAGCCACCCCCGCCGCCCCGCAGTAGGGTGCTGCCCTTGGGGCGGACAGCCATGGCGAGCCATGCAAAGCACTGAGGGGCTGGAAGACGTGAAACTGCGCGACCTGGTGTACGGGCTCTATGCACGCCGGGTGGAAGGTCGCCTCGACCACGACCAGGTGCCCAAGCACATCGGGGTCATCCTCGACGGCAACCGCCGCTGGGCCCGCGCCTCCGGCGGCACCACCGAGCAGGGTCACCAGGCGGGGGCCAGCAAGATCCGGGAGATGCTGGGCTGGTGCAGTGAGACGGACGTCGAGGTCGTCACGCTGTGGATGCTCTCCACCGACAACCTGGACCGCCCCGAGAAGGAGCTGAAGCCGCTCCTGAACATCATCGAGGGCGCCGTGCGCGACCTGGCCGCCGACGGCCGGTGGCGGGTGCACCACGTCGGGAACCGGGACCTGCTGCCCTCCCGTACCCAGACGGTCCTCAAGGAGGCCGAGCGGGACACGGAGCACATCGACGGCATACTGGTCAACGTCGCCGTCGGCTACGGCGGCCGCCAGGAGATCGCCGACGCGGTGCGCTCGCTGCTCCTCGACCACGCCGCCAAGGGCACGTCGTTCGAGGAGCTGGCCGAGGTCGTCGACATCGACCTCATCGCCGAACACCTGTACACCCGTGGTCAGCCCGATCCGGACCTGGTGATCCGCACCAGCGGCGAGCAGCGGCTGTCGGGCTTCATGCTGTGGCAGAGTGCCCATTCGGAGTATTACTTCTGCGAAGTTTTCTGGCCCGCCTTCCGGAAGGTCGACTTCCTCCGCGCCCTGCGTGACTACGCGGCGCGGCACCGCCGCTACGGCAACTGATCGCCTTATCCCACAAAGCAGTTCACCGGCCGGGGCCGGACGCGAGACGGCGTCCGGCCCCGGCCGCCGTTTGGCACGCTCGTTCCACAACGTTCATGTACGGGCCGTCATATGCCGTTGCATGGCCGCGCACCTTCGAGGGAATATCCCTTCCAGGTCGACGCCCTGTTCCACTGTCCAGTGGGTGTCGAACTGCCAGCGGACGGCATCGGGCCGTTCGCCCGGGAGGCCCTTTGCACACGGACGACTGTGCGGATCGTGCGTATGACGCGGAGGGCCGGCGCTCGGCCCGTTCCGTGGAGCCTGAGCCCGGTCCGCTCCCCGTCTACGACGGGGACACCTCACTCCCGCGACGCCGTCGCACCCCAACCTCTCCCGAGGGGGTTCGTCCACCCGTGGTGACCAGCAAGAAACGCCGCGAGCACGACCGGCGCACCTATGTCCTCGACACCAGCGTCCTGCTTGCCGACCCAGGCGCCATGGCCCGTTTCGACGAGCACGAAGTCGTGCTGCCGGTCGTCGTGGTCACGGAGCTGGAGGCCAAGCGGCACCATCCGGAACTGGGGTATTTCGCCCGGCAGGCACTGCGCCTGCTGGACGAGTACCGCATCCGGTACGGCCGTCTGGACGCTCCGATTCCGATCGGCGACCTGGGCGGCACCCTGCGCGTCGAGCTCAACCACTCCGACCCGGGAATCCTCCCCGCGGCCTTCCTGACCCACGGGGGCCGGGTGGGGGACAACGACGCGCGGATCCTCGCCGTCGCCCGGAACCTGCAGGCCGAGGGGTACGACGTCACCGTCGTCTCGAAGGATCTGCCCCTGCGCATCAAGGCGTCCTCGGTGGGGCTGCTCGCCGAGGAGTACCGCGCGGAGCTGGCGATCACCGACTCGGGCTGGACGGGGATGGCGGAGCTGGCCGTCTCCGCCGAGCAGGTGGACGACCTGTTCGCCGCCGAGACCGCGTACATCCCCGAGGCGGCCGAACTGCCCGTGCACACCGGACTGGTCCTCCAGTCCGAGCGCGGCAAGGCGCTGGGCCGGGTCACCCCGGACGGGCAGGTGCGGGTGGTGCGCGGCGACCGGGAGGCGTTCGGCATCCACGGGCGCAGCGCGGAGCAGCGCATCGCGCTGGATCTGCTGCTGGATCCCGAGGTGGGGATCCTGTCGATGGGCGGCCGGGCCGGTACGGGCAAGTCGGCGCTCGCGCTGTGCGCGGGCCTGGAGGCGGTCCTGGAGCGGCGGCAGCACCGCAAGGTGATGATCTTCCGTCCGCTGTACGCGGTGGGCGGTCAGGAGTTGGGCTATCTGCCCGGCAGCGAGGCCGAGAAGATGAGCCCGTGGGCTCAGGCGGTCTTCGACACGCTGTCCGCGGTGACCAGTTCCGAGGTGATCGAGGAGGTGGTGGAGCGCGGCATGCTGGAGGTGCTTCCGCTCACCCACATCCGCGGCCGGTCGCTGCACGACGCCTTTGTGATCGTCGACGAGGCGCAGTCGCTCGAACGGAACGTCCTGCTGACCGTTCTGTCCCGAATCGGCGCCAACTCCCGCGTGGTGCTCACCCATGACGTGGGGCAGCGCGACAACCTCCGCGTCGGGCGGTACGACGGGGTGGTGGCGGTCGTGGAGAAGCTGAAGGGGCATCCGCTCTTCGCGCACATCACCCTCAACCGCTCGGAGCGATCGCCGATCGCGGCCCTGGTGACCGAAATGCTGGAGGACGGCCACATCTGAGCCGGTTGAATCCGGTACGTCGGCAAACGCGCCGCACGGAAAGGCCAAAGAGCCTAACTGTGCGGCGCGTTCACGCGCGTGGATTTCCAGAAACCCTAGGGTGTAAACGGGGTGTGAGCTTTCGCACCTCCCGGGGAATTGCCTTCCGGCATCCGTGTCCGGCAGTGTGTGGGTTCTGTCAGGCCCCGCATACGGCACACCAGTACCCCCAGCGGTACAGAACCACAGCAGTACCAGAACTGAAGAGAGTTCGCCGTATGCCGCCCGAGCACCTTGCGGCCCTCCCTCGGGAGGACGCACCGGGCCAGCGCCTCCCGTGACCAGCCTTACCCGTCGAGCAGTACCGGGGACGGAACAAGGGGAGGCCAGCGTCAGGGGCACGATTGGCGCCCGCGAGGTCACCTAAGCGGGCGATGCTGGAAGGAAACCGAGTGAGCCGGATTTCGGTCCGGGGATTCGCAGTGGCCTCGGCCACCGCGGTCACCACTGTGGGCGCCGTCGTCGGTGTCGCCGCGGGTGGCGGGCAGCAGCAGAGCCCGTCCGACCCGATCGAGGCGACCGCCGCCGACTCGACGCTCCTTGCGGACATACCCGCCGGCCAGCAGGCCGTGGCGCAGACAGCATCCCTGACGCAGCAGGCGGACGTGCAGTCCACCGCGGCCGACGCGGAGGCTAAGAAGTCCGCTGAGGAGGCGGCCCGCAAGCAGGCAGCCCAGGACGCGAAGGCCAAGAAGGCCGCCGCGGACAAGGCGGCCGCCGAGAAGCTGGCCAAGGAGCGCGAGGCAAAGAAGAAGCAGGAGATCGCGAGCCGTTCGGCGACGCGTGACTCCGGCGCCTTCCCGGTCAAGGCCTCGTACTCCATCGCCGACGTCCAGGCCATGGCCCGGCAGATGGTTCCGGGCGACCAGTTCCAGTGCTTCAGCAACATCGTGGACCACGAGAGCGGCTGGAACTACCAGGCCACCAACCCGTCCTCGGGTTCGTACGGTCTGGTGCAGGCGCTGCCCGCGTCCAAGATGGCCTCGGCCGGTGCCGACTGGAAGACCAACCCGGCCACGCAGATCAAGTGGGGCCTGGGCTACATGAACGACCGCTACGGCAGCCCGTGTGAGGCCTGGTCGTTCTGGCAGGCCAACAACTACTACTGACCGGTCCGGGCCTTCCGGCCGCTCGGTAACAGAGCTTCGCGAAACCCCCGTCCGCCAGGTCGGGGGTTTCGCGCGTCCGGAGCCGGTAACGTCATGCCGACGACCACGGGGGAACCGGGGGTAGGGAAAGCTGAATGTCCAGATTGCCAGAGTGGGTCGGCAGGTTGGGGGCCGGTCTGACGCGGCTCGCCGCACGGCTCGAACACGAGGAGGCCGCGGCACGGGGTGAGGAGGGCGGCGGCGCGGGCGCCGGCCGGCCGCCCGGGCCCGCCGGGGGCCCGGAGCCGTCACCGCACCGCCCGGAGCCGCCGTGGGAGCCGCATGCCCCCGGCGAGGCGCACACCCCTGGCGAACCGCACGCGCCCGGCGAGCCGCAACCGCGGGAGCCCCACGAGCCGCCGCGTGAAGGGCACGCGCCGGACGAGCCGCAGGAGCCGTCCGAGGTGCCCAGCGTGCCCGCCCCGCCCGCCTACGCCCCCGCCGTCGCCCCCCGTCCCAAACCGGCCGAGGCCGTCCCCTGGGGCGTGCGCGTCGCGGCCGAAGCCGGATGGCGGCTGCTGGTGCTGGCCGGGACGCTCTATGTGCTGATGCAGGTCATCAGCTCCATCCAGCTGGTCGTGTTCTCCTTCACCATCGCCCTGCTCATCACGGCCCTGCTGGAGCCCACCGTCACCCGGCTGCGCAACCGGGGTGTCCCGCGCGGGCTCGCCACGACCATCACCTTCATCGGCGGCTTCATCGTCATGGGGCTGGTCGTGTGGTTCGTGGTGTGGCAGGTCATGGAGAACGTCGGCGAGCTGTCCGACAAGCTCCAGGCCGGTATCGACGATCTGCGGCGCTGGCTGCTGCACAGCCCGTTCCACGTGACGGAGAAGCAGATCAACCACGTCGCCAAGAGCCTGCGCGAGGCCGTCGGCTCCAACACCGAGGAGATCACCTCGGCCGGGCTCGAAGGCGTCACGGTCGTCGTGGAGGTGCTGACCGGCATCCTGCTGACCATGTTCAGCACGCTGTTCCTGCTGTACGACGGACCGCGGATCTGGGGCTGGACGCTGGGGCTCGTCCCGGCGGCGGCCCGGCCGGGCGTGGCGGGCGCGGGTCCGCGCGCCTGGGCCACGCTGACCGCCTATGTGCGCGGCACGGTGATCGTGGCCCTCATCGACGCGATCTTCATCGGCGTGGGGCTGTTCTTCCTCGACGTGCCCATGGCCGTGCCGCTCGCCGTCTTCATCTTCCTCTTCGCCTTCATCCCGCTGGTGGGCGCGGTGGTCTCCGGCGCCCTCGCCGTCATGGTGGCGCTGGTCACCCAGGGCGTCTTCACGGGGGCGATGGTGCTGGTGGTGGTGCTGGCGGTGCAGCAGATCGAGGGCCATGTGCTGCAGCCGTTCATCCTCGGCCGCGCGGTGCGGGTCCACCCGCTCGCCGTGGTGCTCTCGGTCGCGGGCGGCTCGCTGATCGGTGGCATCGGCGGCGCGGTGGTGGCCGTACCGCTGGTGGCGGTCGTCAACACGGTGGTCGGCTATCTGCGCGCGCACAGCAGCGAGAGGGCCCTGCGCGCCGCCGGCCCGCGCCCGCACGGCGCCACCGTCGTCTCCACTGCGCCGGTGCGGCGCCCGGGTGAGGACGGCGGGTAACTCCCGTGGCCACGAACGCGAAGGGGCGCCCCACCGGATCGGTGGGGCGCCCCTTCGCGTGTCGGTGGCGCGGCCGTCAGCCGTCAGGCGTTGGCGGCCAGGACGCCCTCGGCGTCCAGGGTGGCGCCGACCGCCTGCAGCACTGCGGCGATCTTGAAGGCTTCCTGGACCGTCTCGCGGTCCACGCCCGCCTTGCGGAGCACCTGCTCGTGCGAGTCCAGGCACATGCCGCAGCCGTTGATCGCGGAGACCGCGAGCGACCACAGCTCGAAGTCGGTCTTGTCCACGCCCGGGTTGCCGATGACGTTCATCCGCAGACCCGCGCGCAGGTTGCCGTACTCCGGGTCGGACAGCAGGTGCCGGGTCCGGTAGTACACGTTGTTCATCGCCATGATGGCGGCCGCCGACTTGGCGGCGGTGTACGCCTCGGGCGACAGGTTGGCCTTGGCCTCCGGCTCCAGCTCGGTCAGCACCCGCGGCGAGCGCGAGGCGATCGCGCAGGCCAGCACGGTGCCCCACAGCTGCTGCTGCGGAAGCTCGGAGTTGCCGATCACCGAACCGAGGTTCAGCTTCAGGTCCTTGGCGTAGTCCGGCAGGGCGGACTTCAGGGCGTCGAGTGCCATGTCAGTTCACCTCACTCGCCGGAGAGGAGCGCGACCGGGTCGAGGGTGTCCTCGCCCTTGCTCCAGTTGCACGGGCACAGCTCGTCGGTCTGCAGGGCGTCGAGCACCCGCAGGACCTCCTTGGGGTTACGGCCCACGGAACCGGCCGTCACCATGGTGAACTGGATCTCGTTGTTCTGGTCCACGATGAAGACGGCGCGCTGCGCGAAGCCGTCCTCGCCCTCGATGCCCAGGTCGCGCATCAGCTCGTGCTTGGAGTCCGCCATCATCGGGAAGGGCAGGTCACGCAGGTCGGCGTGGTCCTTGCGCCAGGCGTGGTGGACGAACTCGGAGTCGCCGGAGAAGCCCAGGATCTGGGCGTCACGGTCCGCGAACTCCTCGTTCAGCTTGCCGAAGGCCGCGATCTCGGTCGGGCACACGAAGGTGAAGTCCTTGGGCCATGCGAAAACGATCTTCCACTTGCCCTCGTAGGTCTTGTGGTTGATCTGCTCGAACTCCTGCCCGCTCTCCAGCGAGACGCAGGCGGTCAGGTCGAACTCGGGGAACTTGTCACCGACAGTGAGCACGTTTCTCCTTGCAGCTTTCGCGTGGGAGGGACCCTTTGTGGGGGTTTCCCGGGGTTGGACGATCTCTACCCTGGCACACTCCACATTGATCAGTGAAATAGCTAGACTCGCTGAAGTTGATTGGAGGTGGCTATCAGTGGCCGCGACAGTGACCCCGCCCGGAAAGCCGCGGCAGCCGAGCTTGTCCCAGCTCAAGGCGTTCGCCGCGGTCGCCGAGCATCTGCACTTCCGGGATGCGGCGGCCGCCATCGGGATGAGCCAGCCCGCTCTTTCGGGCGCCGTCGCCACCCTGGAGGACACGCTCGGAGTTCAGCTGCTCGAGCGTACGACCCGCAAGGTGCTGCTCAGCCCGGCGGGTGAACGGCTGGCCGCGCGCGCACGCTCCGTACTCGCCGAGGTCGGTGCGCTGCTGGAGGAGGCCGATGCGGCGCGGGCGCCGTTCACCGGGGTGCTGCGGCTCGGGGTGATCCCGACGGTGGCGCCGTATCTGCTGCCGACCGTGCTGCGGCTGGTGCGCGAGCAGTATCCGCGCCTGGACCTCCAGGTGCACGAGGAGCAGACCGCCTCGCTGCTGGACGGGCTCGCCCAGGGGCGGCTGGACCTGCTGCTGCTCGCGGTCCCCCTCGGCGCCCCGGGGGTGGTGGAACTGCCGCTGTTCGACGAGGACTTCGTCCTGGTCACGCCGCGGGACCACTGGCTGGGCGGGCGTACGGACATACCGCGCGAGGCGCTGGGCGAACTGGATCTGCTGCTGCTGGACGAGGGCCACTGCCTGCGCGACCAGGCCCTGGACATCTGCCGCGAGGCCGGCCGCACCGACGGCGCCCCGGTGACCACGACCGCCGCCGGGCTCTCCACACTGGTGCAACTCGTCGGCGGCGGGCTCGGGGTGACGCTCCTGCCGCGTACCGCGCTACGGGTCGAGACCGGCCGCAACGACGAGCTGGCCACCGGCGACTTCGCCGACCCGGCCCCCACCCGCCGCATCGCCCTGGCCATGCGGGCCGGGGCCGCGCGGGCGGAGGAGTTCGAGGCCCTGGCCGCCACGCTCCGCGAGGCGGTGCGGCCGCTGCCGGTGCGCGTCGCGTGCTGACGCGCCGCCGCGGCGGGGGTTCCTCCTCCCCGCCGCGACGGCGTGTTCTTCCCGGCGTACGGGGCTACTCGGTCCGCAGGCCCTCCGGGCGCATCATGCGCCACAGCGGCGGCAGGCTGACCAGGGTCACCAGCAGGATGACCCCCGCGCCGATGCCGGTCATCGCGGCGAGCCCGGACCAGTCCACGACGATCCCCTGACCGACCATCTTCAGCAGCAGCACGCCCAGCGCCAGCCCGCCCGCGATCGACAGCGCGAGACCCAGCACCACCGGTACCGCGGTCTGCCACAGGATGGACCAGCTCAGCGTGGTGCGCCGGGTGCCGAAGGCGACCAGGACCGACAGCAGCCGCTTGCGGTCCCGCAGTTGCTCCAGAGTGGTCACGATCATGCTGGCGCCGATGAGCAGCAGCGTCGCGGAGGCGCCGATGAACAGGGCGTTGCGGATCGTCTGGAACTCGGACGTCTGCGAGGTGCTGCTGAGCTGTATCACGTCCAGCGCCGGGCCGATCCCCGCACTGGCGTTGCGCACGTACTCGGCGGCGTCCGGCACCTTCGGGTCCAGCCGGATCATCGCCTGCGCCTGGGCGTCCGGCAGGTCGGCGATGTCGAAGGCGCCGGGGGTGGCGAGGATGCCGCGGGCCGTGGCGCCGGTCGGGTCCTTCCTGGGCTTCACCTTCGTGGCCGAACCGGGGATCGTCCACGGCTTCTTCTGGTCGGGCGAGGGCAGGTGGTCGTCGCGGAAGGTCAGACCGACCTGTGCGCCCGGCTTCACGAAGCGGTCTTCGGGCGCCAGGTAGCTGTCGTCGCCGTCGATGACGAAGACGTCGCCGTCCCGGCAGCTGGTGATGCGGGCCACCTCGCGCAGCGCGGGGCAGTCGGCGACGGTGAGGGAGTCGGTCGGGATGTCCGCCGGATCCTTCTTCTTGCTGCGCGCGTCGGAGACCATGTCCAGGGTGATGCCGAGCACGCTGCGCACGCCCTTGGTCGCGCGGAGCCGCGCGAAGGCGTCGTTGGCCTGGGCGCCGTTGTCCACCTTGGCGTTCAGGATCAGCTCGGCGCGGTTCGGGTCCTGGCCGGTCTCCTCGGTGCTCTGGGCCTCCACGCTGGCGAAGAGCATCTGGAGCGCGATGGCCCCGGCGACCGCCACCGTGATGCCGCTGACCGCGCGCGCCGCGGTGCCGCTGCTGAGCTGGAGCCGGCGGGTGGCGAGCTGCCAGGGCACCGGGCCCTTGCCGAAGCGTTCCACCACGGCCTCGACCAGCCAGGGCAGCAGCGCGGTGAGGCCGATGAGCAGCAGCACGGCACCGGCCGCGGCCTGGTAGATCCGGAGGTCGCCGCCCGAGCTGTCCGCCCCGAAGCCGCCCGCGAGCGGCAGCAGCAGCCCGATGCCGAGGACCGGCAGCGCCAGCCGCCACCACAACCGCCGCCGCTTGGGGGTGGCATTCCGTACGACGCCCAGCGGCTCGATGGCGATGGCGCGCAGGGCGATGAGCGTGACGGCGACGGCCGACGCGGGCACGATCACCGCGATCGCCAGGGCGAGCGGGAGGGCGGGCGTGATGTCGGAGGTGTAGAAGCTGAGGTTCCCCAGCGACGCACCGCCGACGGATTCCCGCAGCAGGAGGAAGAGCGCGGCGCCGACCGCGAGCCCGAGGACCGAGCCGAAGAGCGACTCACCCGCGGCGATCCGCCGCGTCATCTGGGTGTCGGCGCCGACCAGCCGCAGCGCGGCCAGCCGTCGGTCGCGCCGCTCGCCGCCGAAGCGGGCCGCGGTGGCGATGAAGATGAGCACCGGCAGCAGCAGCACCACACAGCCCACGACGACCAGCAGCACCAGCGCGGGGTCCAGTTCGTCCCCGCTGGTGTCCGTGGCCCCCCAGCGCTCGATGCGGTAGTCGGAGGTGACGTGGTCGAACTGCTTCTGGGTGATGCCCGCGTAGTAGCGGAGTTCGGTGGGCCCGGACAGCCCGCTGTCGCCGATCACACCCGCGGTGCGGTAAGGGAAGCGGTCCCGGAGCAGCTTGCCCTCGTCGGAGTCGAGCAGCTTCTTCAGCGCGGGCGAGACCCACATCTCCCCGGCGGCCGGAACGCCGCTGATGCCCGGGGGGTGGGGCGGACGGTCGCCGTCGGGCGCCATCACCATGCCCTGGATGTCCTCGTCGCGGAAGTCGGTGTTCGCCTGGGCGAGGCGGATCGTGCCCGGTCCGGCCTTCGGCTCCTCCCCGAAGCCGAAGGCGGCGATGGCGTTGGTCCGCTCGTTGCGCGCGGAGTCCATGCTGGGCACGGAGGCGGCGAACAGCAGCAGCGTGACGCCGAGGCCGACCCCGACCGCCGTCATGATCGTCCGGGCCCAGCTCTCCCGTCCGCCGTTCACCGCGAACCGGGCGCCCATGGCGAGGTCCGCGGCCCAGCGGGCGACGCCGACGCGGCGCGGCGGCACGGGAGCGGGGGTGGGGGCGGGCGACTGGGGCGGTACGGCCGTCAGGGTCGCCCGGCCGGTGTGGCCCTCGTCGGCGCCGGTGTGGCCGTCGGCACCGTTGGGGCCCTCGTGGCGGCCGCTCATCGGATGCCCGCCATGTCCCGCGCCTTGCCGTCGCGCACGACGACCTCGCGGTCGGAGTACGCGGCGACCCGCGCCTCATGGGTGACCAGGACGACCGCCGTACGGGTCTCCCGGGCCGCCTCGGTCAGCAGCTCCATCACCCGCTCCCCGTTGAGGGAGTCCAGCGCGCCGGTCGGCTCGTCGGCGAACAGCACCCGCGGCCCGGTGACCAGCGAACGGGCGACCGCGACGCGCTGCCCCTGACCGCCGGAGACCTCGCCGGGCCGCTTGGCCGCCACATCGGCGACCTCCAGCCGCTCCATCCAGGACAGCGCCCGGGCCTCGGCCTCCTTGCGCTTGACCCCGTTCAGCCGCAGCGGCAGCGCGACGTTCTCCACACTCGTCAGCTCGGGGACGAGCTGGCCGAACTGGAAGACGAAGCCGAACTCGCCGCGGCGCAGGCTGCTGCGCTCGCCGTCCGACATGGCGGACAGCTCACGCCCGCTGTAGTGGACCGAACCGGAGTCCGGCCGGACGATCCCGGCCAGGCAGTGCAGCAGCGTCGACTTGCCGGAGCCGGAGGGGCCCATCACGGCGACGACCTCGCCGGGGTGGATGGAGAAGTCCGCGCCGTCCAGCGCGGGGGTGGGGCCGTACGACTTGTGCAGGCCGTCGGCTATCAGCAGGGATCCCGCCGGAGTCATGAACGCACCGCCTTGGCGAGTGGGGCGAGGCGGGCCGCGGTGAGCTCAAGCCAGCGCAGATCGGCCTCGAGGTGGAAGAGGGCGTGGTCGCAGATGAGTTGGTCGCTCAGGTCGCCGCCGCGCTTGCGCTGCGTCAGCTCGCGCATCAGCCGCAGATGCTCCGCGCGCTGGACGTCGAGCAGATCGGCGGCGTCGCGCCCGGTGAGCAGCGCGAGGACGACCTTGGTGTAGAGGACCGACTGGAGGTACGGCTCGGGCTTCTCGGGCTGCGCGAGCCAGTGCTCCACATCGGTGATGCCCGCGTCGGTGATCGCGTAGCGCTTGCGCTCGGGACCGCCCGCGTGCTCGATGCCGTCGACCTCGACGAGTCCGTTCTTCAGGAGCCGGGACATGGTCGAGTAGACCTGTCCGTAGTGCAGCGGGCGGTCGTGCCCGAACTTCTCGTCGAAGGCGCGCTTGAGGTCGTAGCCGTGTCGTGGACCGGACTCCAGAAGTCCGAGCAGGGTGTGGCCGATTGACATGCGCGGCACTCTACACGATGCGTATACATCGTGTGTATAGATGCCGTGAGTAGTGTGTCTTCGCAGGTCAGGCGCTTGCCGCGGGTTACGGTGCGGTCCGGCCCCCGGATTCGCCGTCCTCGGCCCCGTCCCCGCCCGCCGCGCGCGGCGGGCGGCCGCGGCGGGGGATCGGGCGGGCCGTGCCGGGCAGCCGGCCCGCGTCGAAAAGCGCCTTGCGCAGCAGGAACTCGATCTGCGCGTTGGTGCTGCGCAGTTCCTCGCCCGCCCACCGGGCGAGGGCGTCGTACACCGCGGGGTCGAGCCGCAGCAGCGTCTGCTTGCGCTGCCGCCGCGGCTGCCGGCCGGCCGCGCCCTCCTCTTGTCGCTCCGTCACTGGTAGAGCGTGCCGGTGTTGAGGACGGGCTGCGGGGCGCGGTCCCCGCACAGCACCACCATCAGATTGCTGACCATCGCCGCCTTGCGCTCCTCGTCCAGCTCCACGATCTGCTCTTCGGTGATACGGGCCAGCGCCGCCTCGACCATGCCGACCGCGCCGTCCACGATCTGCCGCCGGGCGGCGACCACCGCGCCCGCCTGCTGCCGCTGGAGCATCGCGGAGGCGATCTCCGGGGCGTACGCGAGGTGGGTGAAGCGCGACTCGATGATGCGCACCCCGGCCGCCTCGACCCGGGCGTGCAGCTCGACCGCGAGCTTCTCGGTGATCTCCTCGGCGTTGCCGCGCAGCGACAGGCCGTCCTCGTCATGGGCGTCGTACGGGTACTCGATGGCGATGTGGCGCACGGCCGCCTCGGTCTGGGTGGCGACGAACTCCAGGAAGTCGTCCACCTCGAACATCGCCTGCGCGGTGTCCTCGACCTTCCAGACCACGACGGCGGCCAGCTCGATCGGGTTGCCGTAGGCGTCGTTGACCTTGAGCACCGCGGTCTCGTGGTTGCGCACCCGGGTGGAGATCTTCTCCCGGCTGGTCAGCGGGTTGACCCAGCGCAGTCCGTCGGTGCGGATGGTGCCGCGGTAGCGGCCGAAGAGCTGGACGACCCGGGCCTCGCCCGGCGCGACCATGTTCAGCCCGCACATGGTGATGATCGCGGTGAGGATCACCACGATCCCGGCGACGATCAGCACCGTGGATCCGGCGCCCTTGTGGTCGGCGGCGACGGCGGCCCCGGCGAGGATCAGCCCGACCCCGGCGACCAGCCCGGCCAGGCCCAGCAGCAGGGCGAGGCCGCCGCTGATGTTCTGGGCGGGCCGCTCCCGTACCTGTGGCTCCGGGATGGCCGGTATGTCGGCGGTGGGGGTGGTGGTGTCGGTCATGGGGGCCCCGTTTCTGCTTCGTGGATGTCTAGCAAAGTGATAACACATTTATGTCCCCGTGCAACCCCCGGCCGTACTGGACCGTCAGTTCCCGTGAGAGACGTGCTCTTTGTCACGTACGGAAAAAGCTTGATCGATGAGTATTTGCCGGTAGTTGCGGTGCTAGCTTCATGAGCTGGGCTGGGGGGCGGGTATGGACTGGAGCGGCGGGAGAGATGGGTAGAGCGGACGAGCGGCGGGCGCGGCAGAAGGGCGCACGCAGGGCCAAGAAGGCCGCCAAGAAGGGGGGCATACGCCGGTTCTTCACCTGGAAGATGGTGCTGGCCTACTTCGTCGGGCTGGGTGTCCTGGGAGTCGGGGCGTTCTTGATCCTGTACTTCAGCGTGCAGGTGCCTCCCGCCAACGCCGAGGCGCGGGCGGAAGCCAACATCTACAAGTACAGCGACGGCTCGATCATGGCGAAGGAGGGTGCGGTCAACCGCGAGTCGGTGCCGCTGTCCAAGATCCCCAAGAAGGTGCAGCACACCTTCGTCGCCGCCGAGAACAAGGACTTCTACACCGACTCCGGTGTGTCCTTCTCCGGCACCGCGCGCGGTCTGATCAACACCGCCCTCGGCCGGGGCAAGCAGGGTGGCTCGACCATCACCCAGCAGTTCGTCAAGAACTACTACCTCAGCCAGGAGCAGACGGTCAGCCGTAAGCTCAAGGAGCTGGTGATCTCCCTCAAGGTCGACCAGGACAAGTCCAAGGACTACATCCTCCAGGGCTACATCAACACCAGCTACTACGGCCGCGGCGCCTACGGCATCCAGGCCGCCGCCCGCGCGTACTACAACAAGGACGTCGACAAGCTGACGGTCGCGCAGGGCGCCTATCTCGCGGCCCTGCTCCAGGCCCCCAGCCAGTACGACTATTCAACGGCGGGTCCCAACGGCAAGAAGCTGGTCGTGGCCCGCTGGAACTACATCCTCAACAACATGGTCGAGAAGGACTGGCTGTCCAAGAGCGAGCGTGACGGGCTGACGTTCGACAAGCCCATCGCGGCCCGCCCCATCCCCGGGCTCGACGGCCAGACCGGCTACGTCATCGAGGCGGCCAAGAAGGAGCTGTACAAGGCGGGGGTCAGCGAGAACGAGTTCCAGGCCGGCGGCTGGACGGTCACCCTCAACATCGACAAGAAGAAGCAGAAGGCGCTGGAGAAGGCGGTCCGCACCGAGCTGACGGACAAGCTGGACCCGAAGGAGCGCCAGGTCGACAAGGACGCCCAGGTCGGCGCCGTCTCGGTGGACCCCAAGACCGGTGGCATCGTGGCGATGTACGGCGGCGCGGGCTACACCGAGCACTACACCAACAACGCGACCCGCTCCGACTACCAGCCCGCCTCCACCTTCAAGCCCCTCATCCTGGCCTCGGCCTACGAGAACGGCTCGACCACCCAGAGCGGCACGCCGATCACGTCCAAGACCCTCTACGACGGCACCAGCAGGCGGCCGGTCAAGGGCAGCGACACCGCCTTCGCCCCGCCGAACGAGGACAACAAGTCCTACGGCCCGATCAACGTCCAGAAGGCGATGAACAAGTCCGTCAACTCCGTCTTCGCGCAGATGGCGGTGGACGTGGGACTGAGCAAGGTCAAGAACACGGCCATGGACCTCGGCATGGTCGGCGACGTGAAGAACGGCTTCGACGTGCGCCCCGCGATGTCGCTGGGCGTGATGGGCGCCAGCCCCAAGGAGATGGCCGGGGTCTACGCGACCCTCGACAACCACGGCAAGAAGGTCACCCCGGCGTTCGTGAAGTCGGCCCAGAAGGGCGAGGACCAGCAGGCCGACCTGCCGGACCCGACCAACGGCCAGGCGATCAGCCGGGGCGCGGCCGACTCCGTCACCCAGGTGCTCACCGGTGTGGTCGACGACGGCACCGGCCAGGCCGTGCGCACCAAGGGCCAGGAGATGGCGGGCAAGACCGGCACCTCGGACGACAACAAGTCCGCCTGGTTCACCGGCTACACCCCCGACCTGGTGACCTCGGTCGGCATGTTCGGCGAGAGGGAGGGCAAGGGCACGCAGGTCTCGCTCAAGGGCACGGCCGGCGGTGGCCGGGTCAACGGTGGTGACTTCCCGGCCAGGATCTGGTCCGCGTACATGGGCAGCACCCTGAACGGCGACTCGACCACGAAGTTCGATCTGGACACCGAGCTGAACAACGTCGCGCCGACGACATCGGCAACGACGGAGGACGAGGAGACCCCGACCACGTCCGCGACGCCCACGGAGGACGAGAGCGCGACCCCGAGCAAGAGCGCGACCCCGGAAGACACGCCCACCGCCCCGACCACGCCCGCGACGCCGTCGACCCCGCCGTCCACGCCGTCGTCTCCGCCGGCGTCGCTGCCCACCGGGCCGATCACCCCGCCGGGCAATGAGGACGGCGGTGGCGACCAGGGGCAGAGCCTGGGCTGACCGCCCCGCCCGGCAGAGACGTCCCCGAGCCGCCTGGCACCTTCCCGCACGGAAGGTGCCGGGCAGCTCAGTTCGGCATGGCCAGTTCGAACCAGACGACCTTGCCCGTGGACAGCCGGGTCGCGCCCCACCGGCGGGCCATCCGGTTGACCAGGTACAGCCCGCGGCCGCCCTCGTCGGAGGGCCGGGCCTGGCGCAGCCGGGGCAGCTGCGGCACGTCGTCGCCGACCTCGCAGCGCAGCACGTCGGTACGGAGCAGGCGCAGGGTGATGGGCCGCTCCGCGTACCGTACGGCGTTGGTGACCACCTCGCTGACCAGCAGCTCCACCGCGTCCGTCAGGTCCTCCAGGTCCCAGCGGGCCAGCGCACGGCGGGCCAGGCGGCGGGCCTGCCCGGCGGTCTGGGCCTTGGGGTCCAGGAACCAGTACGCGACGTCGCTGGGCGCGATGCCCTCGAAGCGGGCCGCGAGCAGCGCCACGTCGTCGTCGCGGTCGCCGGGCCCGAGCATGTCCAGCACCTCGTCGCACAGCGGCTCCAGCGGCGGCGGGTTGGGGCCGGTGAGCCGGGCGGTGGCGGTCAGCCGCTCGCGCAGCTGCTCGATCCCGGTCCACACGTCGCGCATCCGCGACTCGACCAGGCCGTCGGTGTAGAGCATGAGGGTGGCCCCGGCGGGCGCGTCCAGCTCGACCGCCTCGAAGTCGACGCCGCCGACCCCGATCGGCGCCCCCGGCGGCACCCGCAGCACCTCGGCGCGGCCGCCGCGGTGCAGCAGCAGGGGCGGCGGATGGCCCGCGTTGGCGACCACGATGCGGTGCGCGACGGGGTCGTAGACCGCGTACAGGCAGGTGGCCATGCGGTCGGTGCCGAGCCGCTGGGCCTGCTCGTCGAGGTGGTGCAGCACCTCCTGCGGCGGCAGGTCGAGCCCGGCCAGGGTCTGCGCGGTCGTGCGCAGCTGGCCCATGATCGCGGCCGAGGTCATGGAGTGGCCCATCACGTCGCCGACGACCAGCGCCACCCGGTTGCCGGGCAGTGGGATCGCGTCGTACCAGTCGCCGCCGACCCGCGCGGTCTCGGCCGCGGGCAGATAGCGGCTGGCCAGCCGGACGCCGGTGGGCTGGGGCAGCGAGTCGGGCAGCATGGTGCGCTGCAACTCGTCCGCGATGTAGACCTCGCGCCCGTACAGCACCGCCTTGTCGACGCCGAGCGCGGTGTGGGTGGCCAGCTGGGCGGCGACCAGCAGATCGTCCGGTTCGAACGGCGGCCGGTCCGGGCGGCGTACGAACACGGCCGCGCCGATCACCCGGCGGCGGCCGCGCAGCGGGGCCAGCACGGTGCGCTGGCCGGTCGCCACCGACGGCCCCTCGCCGAGGAGTTCGGGCAGCGCGGCGCGGGCGGCCTGCGAGTCGCCGAACACCGGCCGCACCCCGCGCAGCACCTCGGCCAGCGGGCCGCCCGCCTCCACCTCGCACAGCTCGGCGGCGGGTCCGCCGCCCACGGCGGGCGCCAGATCGGGCTGCGAGGACATCAGCGGCAGCCGTCCGCTCTCGGTGTCCGGGTCCAGCGGGATCCGGTCGGTGCGGCGCAGCCGCAGCACCACCGGGCCGACCGGGCGCTCGTCGCCGACCGGCAGCGGATCGCGCAGATAGACCAGGATCGCGTCGGCGAAGGTGGGCACGGTGGCCCGGCACAGGCCGAGCACGATCTCGTCGAGGTCGATGCCGCGCGCGATGCGCCGCGTCGCCGCCCCGACGAACCGCAGCCGGTCCCCGCTCCGGTCCCGCACGGCGGCGGCGCCGTCGGCGCCGGGCGCGGTCGAGGGCGGCACGGCGGGCATCCCGCCCTCGGGCGTGGTGTACGCGACCTCACCGGCGGCCGCGCCCGCGCCCGCCGACGTGCCCCCGTCCGGCTGCGCCGGGGCCGGGTGTTCGCCCGCCGTGGTGCTGGGGGCGCCGTCCCGGGCCCCGGGTCGGCGCGCCGCGCCTGAAGCGGCATTGCGGTCCGCGTCCCACACAGGCTCGCCCTCCGGTGTGCCGTGCTCCGGCTGCTCGCTCTGCGCCGTGCTCCGGCGCTGCGTCCCGTCACCGGCGCGCTTGGTCCCTCCGCCGCGCGGCGTGCCCCCGCCCGAGCGCGGCGCGGCCTTGCCGCGGCCGCGGCGACCGGGCCGTGGCCGGGCGTCTCCCCCGGCGCCGTCCGGCTCCGGGTCCGGGGCGTCGCCGGGGCCCGGGGCGGCCGACGGGCCGTCCGCGGGGAAGGCGGGACGCGGCCGGCCGCCGCCCGGCTCCTGACCGGGGGCGGCCGTCTGCCGCACGGCGGTCCGCGGGTCCGGGACCGCGCCGTGCGCGTCCTCGGGCATGCCCGAGGCGGCGGCAGGGGTGGCGGCCTGTCGCCTGTTGTGGGAGGTGGGGTGCTCCGTCACGCGTGGGTTTCCATCCGTCCGGGGCCGTGCGCCCCCGTCTCGTCGGGGGCGCACCGAGTGTCAGGCACGTCGTCGGCAGTTCAGATAGAGCTGGATCTCGGGTGGTACGTCCGTGCTGGCCGGGGCGTACGCGTGCGAGTCCTCCCCGGCGATCTCGAAGCCCGCATCGGTCACGACCTGTCGAAGTTCTTCCCGCAGATAACCCGATACCCGGACCGAGTTGCCGAGGAACGGGATGGCGAAGTCGTCGACGTCCGCCTCGACCATGCCGAGTCCCAGCAGTCCTCCGGGTCTCAGTACGGCGTGGAGGGCGCGCAGGGCGTACGGGATCTCCGGGCGGGGCAGCAGCAGCAGCGAGAAGTAGGCGGTGATGCCGTCGAAGGGGCCGAGTTCCCGGGAGCCCCCGGGGCCGTACCGGCCGCCGACCCTCAGGTCGACGATGTCCACGTGGTGGAATGCGGCGTCCGGGACGTTGTCCCGGGCCAGCTTCAGCATCCCCGGTGAGATGTCGATGCCCGTCACCCGGTGTCCGGCCTCCGTCAGCTGACGGGCCGTGGGAAGTCCCGTACCGCAGCCGACGTCGAGCACGTGGGACCCGGGCGGCAGCGTGTCGGCCAGCCATTGACCGGCCGCGACCTGGCCTTCCTTGTGGGGGAAGGCGTCGTCGTACCGGTCGCCTATGGCGTCGAACGCCTCTGCCTGACCGCTGCGGTCGAGGGCCAGGCGGTCGAAGTCCTCATAGCCCGCATAGCCGTCGCCGTAGTCGTCCTCACCGCTCACGACTCCCGCCCCTCCTGTGACATTGCGTCAGATCGTGCGCATCGTCCGTGAGTTGCGCCTATGTCTTGTTTCCCGCATGTGCAGTGTTCCGGACGACGATCCTACGTTTGAAACACGGGGACACAGCAAGAGGTTCAGGACCTCGAGTGCGCCGACGTACGCCCCCTGTCGATACGGTCCCAGTCCGCCGGGAGGACGGGGACCGTCCACGACGGGTCCGGGCGCCACTCCTCCCACCCCTCCCGGAACGGAGCGTCCCAGGAGTCGATGAGCCGCATGGCGGCCCGGCCCGCCGCCCATACCCGCTCTGCCTGTTCACCGGGCATCAGACCGGCCCGCTGCGCCTGCGCGAACTCGTCCTCGTCCTTCCATTCCCAGCTCCGGTCCGGGTAGACCGCGATGTCCAGGAAGTGGTCCTCGGAGTCCACCCCGCCGCTCCAGCGGGCCAGCGGCTCCTCCAGGTTCACGTACCAGTTCTTGAAGCGCCAGTCGCGCTCCCAGAACAGCCACACCGACCAGGGGTCGCCGGGCCGGGCGAGCTTGAGTACCCCGGTGCCGAACCACTGGGACAGCGCGGTGACGCGCGGCTTGGTGTAGCGCGTGGACAGCGGCTCGCGGTGCACCTGCGTACCGTCCGCGAGCTGCGGCTTCACACACGCCGTGCCGGGCGCCAGCCAGACGGCCAGCAGCTCGGGGGAGTCCCGGACGACGGTCACCGGACGGCAGATGTGAATGGCGTCGGAGGCGTTGGCGCGATAACGCCAGAGGATGTGATCCCCTGGCGCCCATCGGGCGCCGCCCGCCATGCCCCTCGTCTCCGCGATGTCCGCTGTCATGAGCAGATCTTAGGTGCGACGGGGCCGCCGTGCCGTGACCTATGCCGCACGCACAGTACAACAGGGGCTTACGGATGCGTCATGCGCAGCACGTCCAACGCCTCGTCCAACTGCTCCCGGGTCAGCAGCCCGCGCTCCACATAGCCCGACTCCAGCACCACCTCGCGGATGGTCTTCCGCTCGGCCAGGGACTTCTTGGCGACCTTCGCCGCCTCCTCGTAGCCGATGTAGCGGTTGAGCGGGGTGACGACGGACGGCGAGGACTCGGCGTACTCCCGGGCCCGCTCCGCGTTGGCCGTGATCCCGTCGATCGTGCGGTCCGCCAGCAGCCGGGAGGCGCTGGTCAGCAGCCGGATCGACTCCAGCAGATTCTTGGCGATCACCGGGAGCATCACGTTCAGTTCGAAGTTCCCGGCGGCCCCGGCCGTGGCGACGGTCGTGTCGTTGCCGGTGACCTGGGCCGCGACCATCAGGACGGCCTCGGGGATCACCGGGTTGACCTTCCCCGGCATGATCGACGAACCGGGCTGCAGATCGGGCAGCGCGATCTCGGCGAGACCGGTGCGCGGACCAGACGCCATCCAGCGCAGATCGTTGGCGATCTTGGTGAGGCCGACCGCGATGGTCCGCAGCTGGCCGGACGTCTCCACCAGCCCGTCCCGCGCTCCCTGCGCCTCGAAGTGGTTGCGGGCCTCGGTCAGCGGCAGCCCGGTGGCCCGGGCCAGCTCGGCGATGACCGCGGCCGGGAAACCGGGCGGGGTGTTGATGCCGGTGCCCACGGCGGTGCCGCCCAGCGGCAGTTCCGCCAGCCGGGGAAGCGCGGCGCGCAGCCGCTCCACCCCGTAGCGCACCTGCGCCGCGTAGCCGCCGAACTCCTGGCCCAGCGTCACCGGCGTCGCGTCCATCAGATGGGTCCGCCCCGCCTTGACCACCTCGGCGAACTCGGCCTCCTTGCGCTCCAGCGCCTCGGCCAGGTGCTCCAGCGCCGGGATGAGGTCGGCGGTGACGGCCGCGGTGGCGGCGACGTGGATGGAGGACGGGAAGACGTCGTTGGACGACTGGCTCGCGTTCACATGGTCGTTGGGGTGCACCGGGCGGCCCAGCCGCTCGGTCGCGAGGGTGGCCAGCACCTCGTTGGTGTTCATGTTGGACGAGGTGCCGGAGCCGGTCTGGAACACGTCCACCGGGAAGTGATCGTCCCAGCGGCCCTCGGCGACCTCCGCGGCCGCCTCCGCGATCGCCGCGGCCATGTCCTCCTCCACCACGCCCAGCTCGGCGTTGACCGCGGCCGCCGCGGCCTTGATCCGGGCCAGCGCCTCGATGTGCGCCCGCTCCAGGCGCTGCCCGCTGACGGGGAAGTTCTCCACCGCGCGCTGGGTCTGCGCCCGCCACTTGGCGTGCGCGGGCACCCGCACCTCACCCATGGAGTCGTGCTCGATCCGGTAGCTCTCTTCGGTCATCAGGACACCTCCGTGCACGACAGCGTTGTCTTTCCCCGCCGTCTTCCCGCACCGCCGGGGACGGAGCGGTGAGGTGGGTCACCGTACGGCCTCCGGGGCGCGCGGGGCCTCCACCTCACCGGTGCGCTTGAGCTTCTGCCAGGGCAGCAGGGCGCCGGTGGCGGCCGTCACGCACGAATGCAGCAGCACCAGGTACATCAGCTGGCGGTAGACGATCTGCTGGAGCGGCAGTACGGCCAGCACCCGGTACCGCTCGCCGTCCAGCCGGAAGGCGTACGCCGCGCCCAGCAGCTGCACCAGCAGCAGCGCGCCCCACGCCGCGAGCGACCGCACCGGGTCCACGAAGATCACCCCGTACAGGGTGAACAGGTCGATCAGCGGCGCGAACAGCGGGGTGAGGATCTGGAAGAGCACCACCAGCGGCAGCCCCACCCGGCCGAACCGCCCCGAGGGCCCCCGGTCGACCAGCGCGCGGCGGTGCTTCCACAGCGCCTGCATGGTGCCGTAGCTCCACCGGTAGCGCTGCTTCCACAGCTGGCCCAGGGTGCCCGGCGCCTCGGTCCAGGCGCGGGCGCGCTCCTGGTACACCACCTGCCACCCGGCCCGGTGCAGCGCGATGGTGATGTCGGTGTCCTCGGCCAGGGTGTCGGCGCTCATGCCCCCGGCGTCCAGCAGCGCGCGGCGGCGGAAGGCGCCGATCGCGCCGGGGATGGTCGGCATGCAGCGCAGCAGGTCGTACATCCGCCGGTCGAGGTTGAAGCCCATCACGTACTCGATGTGCTGCCAGGCGCCGATCAGCCGATGGCGGTTGCCGACCTTGGCGTTGCCCGCGACGGCGCCGACCCGGGAGTCGGCGAAGGGGCGGACCAGCTCCCGGATGGTGGTGGGCTCGAAGACGGTGTCGCCGTCCATCATCACGATCAGCTCGTGGCGGGCGTTCGCGATGCCGTTGTTCAGCGCGGCGGGCTTGCCCGCGTTCGGCTGCCGCAGCACCCGTACGTCGGGCAGCCCCATCGCCTCCACGATGTCCCCCGTGCCGTCGGTCGAGCCGTCGTCCACCACCAGGATCTCGACCGGATGGGTCGAGGCGGCCAGCGAGTTCAGGGTGTGGGTGATGCATTCCTTCTCGTTGTACGCGGGCACGATGACGCTCACCGGGTCGCCCACCTCCTGCACCAGGGTGTAGCGGCGCCGGTCCCGGGTGCGGCGGTGCCACCAGGCCAGGCCCAGCATCAGCAGCAGCCGCCCGAACACCGCGAAGCCGACGACCCCCAGCAGCCCGACGAGCACCGGCAGCGCGTGCTGGGTGGCCAGCGCGGCCCAGATCAGCGTCCGGCCCTCCCACACCCGCAGGGCGGGGGCCGGGTGGTTGGCGCTCTTGGCGCCGAGCGCGCCGGTGATGGTGGTGAAGGAGTAGCCGCGCGCCGCCATCCGGTGGATGTAGCGCTCCAGGGCCTTCACGGTCCGCGAGCGGTTGCCGCCCGCGTCGTGGAAGAGCACGGAGGCTCCCTTCGTGCCGCGCGGGGTGGCGTTCTGGACGATCTCCTCGACCGGGGGCCGCCGCCAGTCCTCGCTGTCGGTGTCCACGAACGCGCTGACGTACCCCTTGGCGCCCACCTGCCGCTGCACCGGCCAGGTGCGGTCGTCCAGCGCGGAGACCTCCGAGGCGTACGGCGCCCGGAACAGCGAACTGGTGACACCGGCCGCGCCCGCCAGCGCCAGCTGGGACTGGGCCAGTTCGCGGTTCATCCGCTGCTTGTCCTGGTAGGACAGGTCGACATGGGAGAAGGTGTGCACGCCGATCTCATGACCGGCGGCCACCATCCGGCGCACCAGCCCCGGATGGCGCACCACCATCTGGCCCAGCACGAAGAACGTCCCCGGCACGTGGTGCTTGCGCAGCACGGCCAGGATCTCCGGGGTCCAGCGCGGGTCCGGTCCGTCGTCGAAGGTCAGCACGATGGTCTTGGCGGGGATGGGGTGTTCGGTCGCCTTTCCCTTCCGGCCGAAGGTGATGACCGGGCCGCCGCCGCGCAGCCGCTCGGGGACGCTGCGGTACGAATGCGCGGCGTGCACCCGGGCGTCGTTGCCGATCTCGGCGTACAGGTAGCCGTCCAGCAGCAGGGCGCAGACCAGCGCGAGGAGCGTGGCCAGGGCCAAGGCCATCCGGGTGCGGGATGCCCGGGACGCCCGGGACGTGCGGAGCTTGCGGGACTTGGCCGGCCTGTCGCCGGGCGTCCTTCCGGGCGTCTTCCTGCCGGTTGTCGGGAGTCTGCGGCGGCGTGGCCGTGGCAGCTTCGGCGGTCTGCCGCCGCTCATGACACCCCGCCGCGGAACGACGTGAGCGACTGCCAGTCGATGCCCGTGGGCAGGGCCGGTCCCCACGCCGGGGTCCCGGGCTCGTTCACCGGGCGTTCGGCCTGGCCGTTGCCGGGGTTCCGGGGACGGTCGGGGCCCGGCTCTGCGGGCTTGGCGGGCTTGGCGGCCGGGGGCTTCTTCACCGGGTCGGGCGCCGGGCCCACCGGCTTCCGGGGCGCCGGGCGCGCGGGCGAGGAGGCGGGCTTGTGGTGCCGCGCGTGATGCGGCGCACGGCCCGGCCGGTGGGCCGCGGACCGCCGATGCCGCGGGGCGTGGTGCGCGCGCGGTCCGTGGCCGGAGCGCGCGGGATGCGCCGCGCGCGCGGGCCGCACGTCGCGCGCCGGGGACACGCGGTGCGGCTGGGGCGGCGCGGGGCGGGCGAGCGCGGTGGGCATCCGGGCGCTCGCGGGGCGTACGTCCGCGGGGGCGTGCGGCCGGGGGCGGTCCGGGCCGCCGTCCGGGGCGTACCGGTCTTCCGACGGATGCTCACGCATGCCCGAACGCCCGCCGAAGGGCCCCTCAGGGGCGCTCCCCGGCTCCCGGCCGAACGCCTTGGTGGTGACGGGGTGACTCGGGATCAGCGTCTCGGGCGCGATGGCCGTTCCGCCCGCGAAACCCACCCCGAGGACCGCCGAATAGCCGAAGCAGACGGCTCCCGCGAGCGCGCCCGCGTGCCGTACCAGCCGGCCGCGGCGCCCGGAGAGGTCCACGAACACGGGCCCCTTCCCGGCCACGTCGGAGCGGACGGGACGCGAGGGCGCACGCTCGGCCACATCTGACTGAGGATCCATGCGTGAGAGGCTAGTCCAGAAAATACGACATACAACCTATGTGTCAAACATGCGGTGTGTCATAGTTCGTTACTTTTCATCGGATGTGCAAGGTTGGCGGAGAGGCCGGACCGGAAGCTGGAGCGGAAGGAAGAGCGCGTGCGATTGAAGGCCAGCCCCCGCATGAGCGGAATCGCCATGGCCGGAGCCGTGCTCTGCGCCACCGTCGCCGTCTGGGCGGGCAGCGAGAAGCCGTCCGAGCCACAGCGGGCCGCCTCGCCCGCCGCCCCCCGCCCGGCGGCGCCGCCCCCCGCCGACTTCGTGCCGTACGTCAGCGCCTGGGCCGGCTCGCGCTACGACATGCCCGCCGCGGCGGCGCGCGGCATCAAGGAATTCACCCTGGGCTTCGTCGTATCGGGTGACGGCTGCGCCCCGGCGTGGGACAGCGGCATCCCGTTCGACGACCCGGCGCTGACGGCCCGTATCGAGGCCACCCGGCGGGCCGGCGGCGACGTACGGATCTCCTTCGGCGGCGCCGACGGCACGGAGCTGGCGACGGCCTGCGAGGACGCCTCACAACTCGCCGCCGCGTACACCGAGGTGATCGAGCGTTACGGGATCATCCGGGCCGACTTCGACATCGAGGGCGACGCCCTCGACGACGCGGCCGCCACCGCCCGCCGGGCCCAGGCCATCGCCCTCGTCCAGCGCACCCACGAGGGGCTGAACGTCTCCTTCACGCTGCCCGCCATGCCGGACGGGCTGACGCCGGACGCCCTCGCCCAGCTGACAGCGGCCCGGCAGGAGGGCGTCACCGTCTCGTCGGTCAACGTCATGGCCATGAACTACAGCGGCGACCACACCGGCGACATGGGCCAGTACGCCATCCAGGCGGCCACCGCCGCCCACGAGAAGGTCCGCGGGGTGCTCGGGCTGTCCGACGCGGCCGCGTGGAAGACCCTCGCCGTGACGCCGATGATCGGGGTCAACGACGTGACCGGCGAGGTCTTCACGCTGGAGGACGCGGCCGGACTCGCCCGCTTCGCGGCCCGCAAGGGCATCGGGCGGCTGTCGATGTGGTCGGCGGAACGGGACCGCCCGTGCGCCCGCGAGGACGCCGGTGCCGACGACACCGGCAGCGATACGGACGCCGATACGGACGCCGATACGGACTCCGGTACGGGCGACTCCGGCGCCGCGGCCCCCGAACAACCCGCCGCCACCGCCCCCAGCACCTCCTGCAGCGGCATCCCCCAGCGCCTGGGCGCCTTCGAGGCGGCCCTGTCCGGCTGACGGCCGAGAGGCGGGCAGGCGGACAGGCGGACAGGCCGACGGCCCCGGCCGGAAGCCGGGGCCGTCAGAGGTGGTGGGTGCCGGTCAGGCGCCGGGACGGACCGGGATGCTGCTCACGAACGGCTGCGAGGGACCCGGAACGCCGGCCTCGATGGCCGCCCTCGCATTGCTCGGCCCCGGGGGCCTCCCAAGCTTCGGGCGCCTGCGCCGGACTCCGTCCGTCGGGCGAGGTGCCGCACCGGTCTCCGGCCGAGGTCCGGCTTCAGGCGCCCGGGCGGACCGGGATGCTGCTCACGAACGGCTGCGAGGGACCCGGATCCGTGAAGAAGTCGTTCCCCTTGTCGTCCACCACGATGAACGCCGGGAAGTCCTCCACCTCGATCTTCCAGACCGCCTCCATGCCCAGCTCCTCGTACTCCAGGACCTCGACCTTCTTGATGCAGTCCTGCGCCAGCCGCGCCGCCGGGCCGCCGATCGAGCCCAGGTAGAAGCCGCCGTGCGCGTCGCACGCCTGGGTGACCTGCTTCGAGCGGTTGCCCTTGGCCAGCATCACGAACGAGCCGCCCGCCGCCTGGAACTGCTCCACGTACGCGTCCATCCGGCCCGCCGTGGTCGGGCCGAACGAGCCCGAGGCGTAGCCCTCCGGCGTCTTGGCCGGGCCCGCGTAGTAGACGGCGTGGTCGCGCAGGTACTGCGGCATCTCCTCGCCCGCGTCCAGCCGCTCCTTGATCTTCGCGTGCGCGATGTCGCGGGCGACGACCAGCGGGCCGGTGAGCGAGAGCCGGGTCTTGACCGGGTGCTTGGTCAGCTCGGCCCGGATCTCGTCCATCGGCCGGTTCAGGTCGATCCGTACGACGTCGCTCTCGTCCAGGTTCTCGTCCGTCGTCTCGGGCAGGAAGCGCGCCGGGTCGGTCTCCAGCTGCTCCAGGAAGACGCCCTCCGGCGTGATCTTCGCGAGCGCCTGGCGGTCGGCCGAGCAGGAGACGGCGATCGCGACCGGGCAGGACGCGCCGTGCCGCGGCAGCCGGACGACCCGTACGTCGTGGCAGAAGTACTTGCCGCCGAACTGCGCGCCGATCCCGATCTTCTGCGTCAGCTCGAAGACCTTCTCCTCCAGCTCCTTGTCCCGGAAGCCGTGCCCGGTCGGGGAGCCTTCGGCGGGCAGCTCGTCCAGGTAGTGGGCGGAGGCGTACTTCGCGGTCTTCAGCGCGTACTCGGCGCTGGTGCCGCCGACCACGATGGCCAGGTGGTACGGCGGGCACGCGGACGTGCCCAGCGAGCGGATCTTCTCCTCCAGGAACTTCATCATCGATGCCTCGTTCAGCACCGCCTTCGTCTCCTGGTAGAGGAAGGACTTGTTCGCCGAGCCGCCGCCCTTGGCCATGAAGAGGAACTTGTAGGCGCCGCCGTCGGTCGCGTACAGCTCGATCTGCGCGGGCAGGTTGGAGCCGGTGTTCTTCTCGTCCCACATGGTCAGCGGGGCCATCTGGGAGTAGCGCAGGTTGAGCTTGGTGTACGCGTCGTAGACGCCGCGCGACAGGGCCTCCTCGTCACCGCCTTCGGTGAGCACGTTCTGGCCGCGCTTGCCCATGACGATGGCGGTGCCGGTGTCCTGGCACATCGGCAGCACCCCGGCCGCCGCGATGTTGGCGTTCTTCAGCAGGTCCAGTGCCACGAAGCGGTCGTTCGGGCTGGCCTCGGGGTCGTCGAGGATGCGGCGCAGCTGGGCGAGGTGATCGGGGCGCAGATAGTGCGAAATGTCGTGCATCGCCTCGGCCGCGAGCGTGCGCAGCGCCTCCGGCTCGACCTTGAGGAAGGTACGCCCGTCGGCCTCGAAGGTGCTCACGCCCTCGGAGGTCACCAGACGGTACGTCGTCCGGTCTTCTCCCAGGGGCAGCAGGTCCGAATAGGCAAACTCTGGCATCGCGGCCATTCCTTACTCGACGGGGGCTATGGCTGACTTCGTCGACAGCGCGTGGACAAGCGTAGAACGGGGCGGGGGAGTGGCGGCTTGTGAGGTAAGGCTCACTAGGCCCGCCGCCCGCCGCGCCGCCGCAGACCCCTAGTCGCGATCTATCGCGACTGGGTACGCTGAGCGGCGTGGATGAGCAGTCGCAGCAGCCGGTCCCCCTGACGAAATCCGCCCCCGCTCCGGCGCGCGTCGCGGAGACGGAGATCCGCGCGTCCGACGCGGATCGTGACCGGATCGCGGACATCCTGCGGGAGGCCCTGGCCGAGGGGCGGCTCGAACCCGAGGAGCACGCCGAGCGGATCGACGCGGTCTACCGCGCCAAGACCCTCGGCGAGCTGGAGCCCCTGGTCCGGGACGTGCCCGCGGGCCGGGCCCCCGCCGCGGCGGGCCCGTCCGCCGGCGCGGCGTCCGGCCCCGCCGCCGGCCCGGAGAACCTGATCGCGGTCTTCGGCGGCGCCGTGCGCAAGGGCCGCTGGCGGCCCCGCCGCCGTACGCACGCCTTCGCGGTCTTCGGCGCCGTCGAGATCGACCTCACCGAGGCGGTCTTCCAGCAGCGGGAGATCGCCATCCAGGCGTGGGCCGTCTTCGGCGGGGTGGAGATCAGGGTTCCGGAGAACGTCTCGCTGCACGGTTCGGGCTCCGGCGTATTCGGCGGCGTGGACATCGCGGAACAGGAGGCTCCGGACCCCGACGCGCCGGTGATCCGGGTCAGCGGATTCGCCCTCTTCGGCGGGATCGAGGCCAAGCCGAAGCGCGGGAAACGTGTGAAGAACCTGAGGTCATAAGGGCTGAACAGCCGCTGTGCATACGGAATTTCCGGGCGGGACAACCGTGTGCATAAGCGTGCGCACAGCGGGTAAGGCTTGGTGCATCGTCTTCTCGCGCGGCTGATGGGGGTGCACTGGGGGCCGTGGGGCGGGAGACGGGCAAGGGTGAACACCGGAGCCGTCGTCAGGAGTAGACCGTGCTGCAACCGCATCAGCCCCTGCTGGACGCCGCCGTGCCCCCGCAGCGCACCCCCGCTCGGGAACAGGCCGGCCCCTGGCACTCGGAGGCGGTGTGCCGCCGGGATGAGGCCGGGCTGTTCTTCGCTCCGTCCAAGGAGCCCACGGCTGCCCGGTTGTCGCGGGAAGAGGCCGCCAAGCGCGTGTGCGCGCGCTGCCCGGTCATGGTCGAGTGCCGGGAGCACGCGCTGCTCCAGCCCGAGCCGTACGGGGTGTGGGGCGGGCTGACCGCGGCCGAGCGCCGGGTGGTGCTGGCCCGCCGCCGGCGCCGCGAGGCGGAGCTGCAGCGCGCCGTGCGCGTCGCCGCCGCCGGGTGAACCCTCCGGGCCGCCGGCCGGGCCCCGCCGTGCGGCGGAGTCCGGCCCGTGGCGTACGTACGGCCCCGGTGGACGCCGAGCGCCAGGGGGTGTCCAGAGGGTGTCTTCCGGATCATGCCGGGCTCGCGGGCCCTGGCACGCACGCTCGCCGCGTTGTCGTCGTCGCACGCAGCGCCGCTGCGCTCTCCTCCTCCGCCTTGCGATCGCACGCCCCAGGCCCCGCTCCCTGATCCGGCCTGATCGACAAGACACCCCCTAGCGCGGGCGCTCGAAGTCGACCGAGGCGTAGGCGCGCAGCTTGGACAGCCGGTGGGTGGAGTCGATCTGCCGGATCGTCCCGGACTTGGACCGCATCACCAGCGACTGGGTGGTGGCGGTCTCCGCGCGGTACCGCACCCCGCGCAGCAGATCACCGTCGGTGATGCCGGTGGCGACGAAGAACACATTGTCGCCGCTGACCAGATCGTCGGTCTGGAGGACCTGGTCGAGGTCGTGGCCCGCGTCGACGGCCCGCTGCCGCTCCTCGTCGTCCTTCGGCCACAGCTTGGCCTGGATCGTGCCGCCGAGGCACTTGATCGCGCAGGCCGCGATGATGCCCTCCGGCGTGCCGCCGACGCCCAGCAGCAGATCCGCGCCGGTGCCCTCGCGCACCGCCATGATCGCACCGGCCACGTCGCCGTCGGAGATGAACTTGATCCGGGCGCCCGCCTCCCGGATCTCCTTCACCAGGCCCTCGTGGCGGGGACGGTCCAGGACCACCACGGTGACGTCCTCGGGGCTGGACTTCTTCGCCTTCGCGATCCGCCGGATGTTCACCCCGGGCGGTGCGGTGATGTCCACGAACTCCGCGGCCTCGGGGCCGGTGACCAGCTTGTCCATGTAGAAGACGGCCGACGGGTCGAACATGGTGCCCCGCTCGGCGACGGCGAGCACCGAGACGGCGTTGGCCATGCCCTTGGCGGTCAGCGTGGTGCCGTCCACCGGGTCCACGGCCACGTCGCACTCCGGGCCGGTCCCGTCGCCGACGCGCTCCCCGTTGAAGAGCATCGGCGCCTCGTCCTTCTCGCCCTCGCCGATGACCACGACACCGTTCATCGACACGGTGTGGACGAGGGAGCGCATGGCCTTCACGGCGGCGCCGTCCGCGCCGTTCTTGTCGCCGCGGCCCACCCAGCGGCCGGATGCCATGGCCCCCGCCTCGGTGACCCTGACCAGCTCGAGGGCGAGGTTGCGGTCGGGAGCCGCGGGACTGACCTCGAGCTGGGACGGCAGATGATGCTCGGTCATCGGAGCGCACCTTTCTGTACGGCGACGAACCGGAAAGTGAGGGTGCTCATGACCTTATCCGTTCATTGCGAAAGTGAGCAGAGGACCCCACGCATGAGCACGGCCCTGTTGCCGGGTGCCGAGGGGCGATGAGGGACGATAGGGGGCGTGGCAGGTATGCGTGGCAAAGAGACGGTGCGGGACATGGTCCTGTCGCTGACGGTGATTGGTGTCGTCGCGGCGGCCATCTACGTCTTCGGCATTCCGCACGACGACGGTGGCAAGGGCAAGGGCGTCAAGACGGTCGACTACCGGGTGGAGGTGGACACCGCCCGGCGCGCGGCGCCGTACCCGGTCGCCGCCCCGGAGAAGGGCAGCCTGCCCAAGGGGTGGCGCGCGACCTCGGTGACGTACCAGCCCGGTACCACCGAGGACAAGGGCGCGGCCTGGCACCTCGGCTTCCTGGACCAGGACCAGGAGTACATCGCGATCGAGCAGAGCGACGGCAGGCCGGTCCCCTTCATCGAGGAGGTCACCCAGCAGGCGCGGGAGACCAGGACCAAGCAGGAGATCGGCGGCCACGAGTGGGTCCGCTACGAGGGCGACAAGTACGACGCCCTGGTACGTCGCGAACCGGGTGTGACCACGGTCGTCACCGGCACCGCGTCGTACGGGCAGCTCGCGAAGATGGCCGCCGCGCTCAAGGCCGAGAAGGCGGAGAAGCCCGCGAAGGGCTGACCGGACAGCACCGCGCCCCTTCGGCCGGCTTCGCCGAAGGGGCGCGGTGCGGGTCTCGCATCACCTCAGACGGTGGTGACGACCTGCTCGTAGCCCAGACGCGGGAGGCGCGGCTTCCAGGCGTCCTCGCCCGGCTTGCCGATGTTGACGACCATCAGCGGGGTGTGGTCGTCGTCCAGGAACTCCTTCTGCACCCCGGCCGGGTCGAAACCGGTCATCGGGCCGGCCGCGAGACCGGCGGCACGGACGCCCACGATGAAGTAACCGGCCTGCAGCGAGGCGTTGAGAGCCGCGGCCTGCTCACGGTTGCCACGCTCGCCGAAGAAGATGTCCTTGATCTGCGGGGCGTGCGGGAAGAGCGCGGGCAGTTCCTCGTGGAACTCGTTGTCCGCGGCGAGGATCGCGACCAGCGGCGCGGACGCCGTCTTGGGCTGGTTGCCCTCGGCCATGTGCGGAACCAGACGCTCACGCGCCTCGGCGGAGCGGACCAGGACGATGCGCAGCGGCGACTGGTTGAAGGCCGTGGGCGCGTACTTCACGAGGTCGTAGATGGCCTGCACCTGCTCTTCGGAGACCGGCTCGTCGGTGAAGGTGTTGGCGGTGTGCGCCTCACGGAAAAGCAGGTCCTGGGCGGCCGGGTCGAGTGCGAGCGTCATGGTAAACCTCCTGGTCACGGTGGTGATATCGATGTGCGATGCCTCCACTGTACGAGGTTTAGGTTAATCTTCAACTAAAGCCGGGGCAGGGTGCTCCGAATCACAGCCGAAAGCCCCGCCGACCAGCCGGCCCGGATCGCCGCCCCGGCCCCGGGGGACGCCTCACCGGTACCTGGGGGTGCTTGGGGGCGGGCTGAGGACCGTCCGAGCTTCACGGCGCGGGCTCTGCCCCACTCCCAGCCCCGTCGATGCCCGGGATGCGGGCCAGGGGCGGAGATGCCCCGCCCCCAGCCCCTCCGGCGCGCGGGCCCGGCTCCAGGAGCGGAGATGCCTCCCTCCCCGGCCCCTCCGGCGTCCGGAGATGCCGCTCCGGGGTGAGATGCCCCGCCCCCAGTCCTCCCGGCGTTCGGGGCTGGGTTCCAGGGGCGCAGATGCGTCACCCTCCCTGGCCCCTCCGGCGTCTGGAGATGCCGCTCCGGGGGTGAGATGCCCCGCCCCAGTCCTCCTGGCGTTCGGGGCTGGGTTCCAGGGGCGCAGATGCGTCACCCTCCCTGGCCCCTCCGGCGTCTGGAATGCGGCTTCGGGGGCGGAGATGCCCCACCCCAGCCTCTCCGGCGTTTGAGGAGCGGGGTCCGGGGGCGGAGCCCCCACCGGGGGCCGGGGCGGAGCCCCGGGTCGGGAAGGGGCGGGGTGGGGAAAGGTCAGCCCTCCCCGCCACCGTCGCCATCCCCCGAGCGCGCCAACGCCGCGTCCAGCCGCGCCCGCGCACCCTCCAGCCAGCGGCGGCACACCGTGGCCAGCTCCTCGCCCCGCTCCCACAGGGCCAGCGACTCCTCCAGGCTCGTGCCGCCCGCCTCGAGCCGCCGCACGACCTCGACCAGCTCGTCCCGCGCCTGCTCGTAGCCGAGCGTCGTCTCCGCCGCCCCGGCCTTCTCGCCGGCCCCGGCCTTCTGCTCGACCCCGGCGTCCTCGCCGACCCCGGCCGTTCCGTCCGTCTTCGCCATGCCCCTCACCCTATTCAGCCGGTCCGACAGCGGCCCGCACCGTGAAGTCGCCCTCGGCGACCCGCGCCCGCAGCTCCTCGTCCGCCGACACCTCGGCCGCCGCCCGCACCACCGACCCGTCGGCGTGCTGCAGCACCGCATAGCCGCGCCGCAGCGTCGCGGCGGGGGAGAGGGCCACCACCCGGGCCTGGGTGTGCGCCAGCTCCGAGTCCGCCCGGTCGAGCAGATGCCCCAGACAGCGGCGGGCCCGGTCGAGCACCGACGCGATCTGCTCCTCGCGCTCCTCCACCATCCGCTCCGGCTGCCGCAGGCACGGCCGGGCGAGCGCGGCCTCCAGCCCGCGCTCCTCGCGGTCCAGCAGCCCGTTCACACTGCGCAGCGCGCGCTCGCGCAGATGCTGGATGCGCACCAGCTCCTCGCCCACGTCCGGCACGGTCTTCTTCGCCGCGTCGGTGGGCGTGGAGGCGCGCAGATCGGCGACCAGGTCGAGCAGCGGCGAATCCGGCTCGTGGCCGATGGCGGACACCACCGGCGTGACGCACGCCGCGACCGTCCGCACCAGCTGCTCGTCCGAGAACGGCAGCAGGTCCTCCACGCTGCCGCCGCCGCGCGCGACCACGATCACGTCCACCTCGGGCAGCGCGTCCAGCTCCTTGACCGCCTCGATCACCTGCGGCACCGCATGGGTGCCCTGCACCGCGACGTTGCGCACCTCGAAGCGGACGGCGGGCCAGCGCAGCCGGGCGTTCTCCAGGACGTCGCGCTCGGCGGCCGAGGCGCGGCCGCAGACCAGCCCTATCAGCTGCGGCAGGAACGGCAGCGGCTTCTTGCGCTCGGCGGCGAACAGCCCCTCGGCCGCCAGGGCCTTCTTCAACTGCTCCAGCCGCGCCAGCAGTTCCCCGACGCCCACCGGCCGGATCTCGGCGGCCCGCAGGGACAGCTGCCCACGTGGCGCGTACCACTCCGGCTTGGCGTGCACGACGACCCGGGCGCCCTCCGAGACCGTGTCCGCGATCTTGTCGAAGACGGCGCGGAAACAGGTGACGGTGAGCGAGATGTCGTAGCTGGGGTCGCGCAGCGTCAGGAAGACCACCCCGGCGCCCGGCCGCCGGGACAGCTGGGTGATCTGCCCCTCGACCCACACCGCCCCGAGCCGGTCGATCCACCCCCCGATCAGCCGGGACACCTCGCCGACCGGGATCGGCGCTTCCGCGGACGTGTTGACAGCCATGCCCGCGAGCGTATCGGCCACCACCGACAGAGCCCGTCGTCATCGCCCCTACGATGGGGACATGACTGCAACCTCCGCCCGCCGGGTCCTGCTCGCTGCCCCGCGTGGCTACTGCGCGGGCGTCGACCGTGCCGTGATCGCCGTCGAAAAGGCCCTGGAGCAGTACGGCGCGCCGATTTACGTGCGCAAGGAGATCGTCCACAACAAGTACGTCGTCCAGACCCTGGAGAAGAAGGGCGCGATCTTCGTCGACGAGACGGAGGAGGTGCCCGAGGGCTCCATCGTGATCTTCTCGGCGCACGGCGTCGCCCCGGTCGTCCATGAGGAGGCCGCGCAGCGCCGGCTGGCCACCATCGACGCGACCTGCCCGCTGGTCACCAAGGTCCACAAGGAGGCCGTCCGGTTCGCCAAGGAGGACTACGACATCCTCCTGATCGGTCACGAGGGCCATGAGGAGGTCATCGGCACCAGCGGCGAGGCGCCGGACCACGTCACCCTGGTCGACGGCCCGGACGATGTGAAGAACGTCGAGGTCCGCGACGAGTCCAAGGTCGTCTGGCTGTCCCAGACCACCCTCTCGGTCGACGAGACGATGGAGACCGTGGACGCGCTCAAGGAGCGCTTCCCGCAGCTGATCAGCCCGCCCAGCGACGACATCTGCTACGCCACCCAGAACCGCCAGACCGCGATCAAGCAGGTCGCCGCCGAATCCGACCTCGTCATCGTCGTCGGCTCGAAGAACTCCTCCAACTCGGTGCGGCTGGTCGAGGTCGCGATCGGCGCCGGTGCCAAGGACGGCCATCTGGTCGACTACGCCAGCGAGATCGACGAGGCCTGGCTGGAGGGCGTGAGCACGGTCGGCGTGACCTCGGGCGCCTCCGTACCGGACGTGCTGGTCGAGGGCGTCCTGGACTGGCTGGCCGAGCGCGGCTACGGGGACGTGGAGGTCGTACAGCCCATGCAGGAGACCATGACCTTCTCGCTGCCCAAGGAACTGCGCCGGGACCTGCGCGCCGAGGCTGCGACAGCCGCCGGAGCGGCCGCGGCCGCCGGGACGGACGGCGCGGAGCGGTGACCGACGGAAACGGCGGCGGCCTCGCCGCGCGCGTGTTCGGCGTGGACATCGGCGGGTCCGGGATCAAGGGCGCGCCGGTGGACCTGGACCGCGGTGACCTGGCCGAGGAGCGCCACAAGGTGCTCACCCCCCATCCGGCCACGCCCGAGGCGGTCGTGGCCGGGGTGGTGGAGGTCGCCGGGCACTTCGGCTGGGCCGGGCGCCCGGTCGGGGTGACCTTCCCGGGCGTGGTGACGGACGGGGTGACCCTGACCGCCGCCAATGTCGACAAGAGCTGGATCGGCACCGATCTGGCCGGTGTGCTCGGCGAGCGGCTGGGCGCGCCGGTCACCGTGCTCAACGACGCGGACGCGGCCGGGGTCGCCGAGATGACCTTCGGCGCGGGCCGCGGCCGTCAGGGCACCGTGATCGTGCTCACCCTCGGCACCGGCATCGGCAGCGCGGTCTTCACCGGCGGGCGGCTGGTGCCCAACACCGAGCTGGGCCATCTGGAGCTGGACGGCCACGAGGCGGAGAAGCGCGCCTCCACCAAGGTCCGCGAGGATCACGATCTGAGCTGGCCGCACTGGGCGCACCGGGTGCAGAAGTACCTGGCGCACCTGGAGATGCTGTTCTCGCCGGAGCTGTTCGTGATCGGCGGCGGGGTGAGCCGCAAGGCGCACAAGTTCCTGCCGCTGATCGAGGACATCAGGGCCGAGATCGTCCCGGCGCAGCTGCAGAACAACGCGGGGATCGTGGGTGCCGCGATGGCCGCGGCTGCCGCTGCTGACGGCGCCGCCGCTGCCGCCCCATGAGGGCGATCCGGCGGACGAGGACGATCACGGCGGTCAGCAGCGTCCCGGCGTAGAGCCAGCCCGCGTTCAGCGACAGCGCGGTGAAGACGCCCAGCGCCTGACCCGCGAACCCCTCGCTGCCGTCGTTGATCGGCAGCAGCCCGGCCGTGAAGGCGATCGGCACGCCGATCGCCCCCGGGAACAGGTCGGCGGGCCGCACCCACATCCCGCAGCCCGTGCACGCCAGGAGGAAGAACACCCCGTAGGCGGTGTGCGACCCGGACAGCAGCATTGCGTCCAGACAGCCGAAGGCGAGCATCGCGAGCGCGGTCAGCAGTCCCGCGCCCAGGGCGGTGAGCCGGGCGCTGGGCAGCGTGACCGGCCGGTCGCGCAGCGCGGCGGCCGCGCCCCGCAGCCCGCCACGTCCGGCGCCCCGGCGTGCGGCGCCCCGTTCGCCGCCACGTGCCGCCGGGCGCGCGCCGCGCGCCGCGCCGCCCGCGCCCTGGCCGCCGCTCCTGCCCCCGCCCCGGCCCGGGTACGTGTCGTCCGCCGCCGGGCGGGGCGAGGGGGCGGCCGCCCGGCGAGGCGTACGTGTCCTGTAGTACTCCACCAGACCAACGTAGGTGGGCGGAGGGCTGGAATCCGGACTGGGACACGCCCTTCGCGGGACCTTGGCAGTCTGTTCGACTGATTGTCAGCCCGGGAGGGTGACGGTCCGCCCGGACGGGTGACCGGAGGCGGCCCCGTAGACTGGTGGACCGGCCCCCGCGGGGGCCGTGTCCTGTCCTCGCATTCGATCCCGCTCCGGGAAGCTACGGGAAGTCGCCAACGTGTCGCTCACGATCGGAATCGTCGGTCTGCCGAATGTCGGCAAGTCGACCCTGTTCAACGCCCTGACCAAGAACGACGTGCTGGCGGCCAACTACCCGTTCGCCACCATCGAGCCCAACGTCGGCGTCGTGGGCGTCCCCGACCCCCGCCTCGACAAGCTCGCCGAGCTGTTCGGCTCGGCCCGCAAGCTGCCCGCCACCGTCGACTTCGTCGACATCGCCGGGATCGTCAAGGGCGCGTCGGAGGGCGAGGGGCTGGGCAACAAGTTCCTGGCGAACATCCGCGAGTCCGACGCCATCTGCCAGGTCATCCGCGCCTTCAAGGACGAGAACGTCGTCCACGTCGACGGCAAGATCTCGCCCAAGAGCGACATCGAGACGATCAACACCGAGCTGATCCTCGCCGACCTCCAGACCATCGAGAAGGTGCTGCCCCGCCTGGTCAAGGAGTCCCGGATCCAGAAGGACAAGCAGGCCCAGGTCAAGGCCGTCGAAGAGGCCAAGGCCATCCTCGACGAGGGCCGTACCCTCTTCTCCGCCGGCATCGTCCAGGGCAGCGAGCGCGCCGCCCTCCTCCACGACCTGCACCTGCTCACCACCAAGCCGTTCCTCTACGTCTTCAACGTCGACGAGGACGAGCTGACCGACGAGTCCTTCAAGGCCGAGCAGCGCTCCCTCGTCGCCCCCGCCGAGGCGATCTTCCTCAACGCCAAGCTCGAAGCCGACCTCGCCGAACTCGACGACGAGGAAGCCCTCGAACTCCTCCAGTCCGTGGGCCAGACCGAACCCGGCCTCGCCACCCTCGCCCACGTCGGCTTCAACACCCTCGGTCTCCAGACCTACCTCACGGCAGGCCCCAAGGAGTCCCGCGCCTGGACCATCAAGAAGGGCGCCACGGCCCCCGAGGCGGCCGGTGTCATCCACACCGACTTCCAGAAGGGCTTCATCAAGGCCGAGGTCATCTCCTTCGACGACCTGGTCGAGACGGGCTCCGTGGCCGAGGCCCGCGCGGCGGGCAAGGCGCGCATGGAGGGCAAGGACTACGTGATGCGCGACGGCGACGTGGTGGAGTTCCGCTTCAACGTGTAGCGGGTGCGACGCGGGTCGGAAGGGGGTCGGGCGCTCAAGAGCCCGGCCCCCTTCGTCGATCCCCCGTAGGCGGTGGCCGGGCTGGGAGACGAGGGCCGTGGTGGCCGTCGTGGGAGCCGGGGCGCGGGCTGATGATCGTCATGAATGCGGGTGAACCGGATCCCTGTCGGGATAAACGTCCCCGAACTGCAGTTCACCACTTCTAGTGAAGCTCTGGCCGTCAGTTGCTATCGACAACCGTCGGTTGTCAAGCTGTTGCTGACTGTCAACCCTGGGAGTGCACGTGGCCTTTGGTGACCAGCCCGCATACCTCCGTGTCGCCGACGACCTCCGGAAGAAGATCGTCGCGGGCGATCTGCCACCGCATGCCCGCCTCCCCTCCCAGGCGCGGATACGCGAGGAGTACGGGGTCTCGGACACCGTCGCCCTCGAAGCCCGCAAGGTGCTGATGGCCGAGGGCCTGGTCGAGGGCCGCTCCGGGTCGGGCACGTATGTCCGCGCGCAGCCCGTCCCGCGCCGTCTGATGCGTACCGGCTATCGCGCCCGGGGCGAGTCCAGCCCGTTCCGGCAGGAGCAGGGGGACGACCGGGTCAGCGGCACCTGGGAGTCCGGCAGTGAGCAGGAGGAGGCGAGCCCGGAGGTCGCCGAGCGGCTGCGGATCGAGCCGGGCGAGCGCGTCATGCGCACCCGGTATCTCTTCCGGGCGGCGAATGAGCCGGCGATGCTCTCCACGTCCTGGGAGCCGCTGGCCGTCACCGGGCGCACCCCCGTGATGCTGCCCGAGGAGGGGCCGCTCGCCGGGCGCGGGGTGGTCGAGCGGATGGCGGCCGTCGACATCGTGGTGGACAACGTGGCGGAGGAGGTCGGGGCCCGTCCGGGTCTCGCCGAGGAGGTGCTGGCGCTCGGCGGGGTGCCGGGCCATGTGGTGCTCGTGATCTCCCGTACGTACTTCGCGGGCGGCCGGCCCGTGGAGACGGCGGACGTGGTGACGCTGGCCGAGCGCTATCGGGTCGCGTACCACCTGCCGGTGAAGTGACGCGGGTCCGGGGTCGTGTTCACCGCGAGTTGACGTCCGCCCCTGCGCCGTAACGAACCGGCAACACCGCCCCGCGGCCTGCGACATGTGACCGGCCTAGCTTCCTCAGGCGTACCGCCCATGCGCCGAACGACAGGGGAAGCCGCCATGACGGACACGGTCACACCCGAGCAGACGCAGACGGGGGAGCCGCGGCGCAGCTACGCCCGGCTCGCCGCCGACGAGAGCCGCGAGGACTATTCGCTGCGCTACGCGCCGCACTCCTACCGCCGCTGGTCACCGACCATGGTCGCGTCGACGGCGCTCGGCGGCATCGCCTATCTCGCCGACTTCGCGATCGGCGCGTCCATTGTCTTCACGTACGGCTTCACCAGCGGTCTCGCCTCGATCCTCACCGCGGCGACGATCATCTTCCTGACCGGTATCCCGATCGCGCGGGCCTGTGCGACGTACGGGCTGGACATGGATCTGATCACCCGCGGTGCCGGGTTCGGCTACTTCGGATCGACCCTGACCTCGCTCATCTATGCGAGCTTCACCTTCATCTTCTTCGCGCTGGAGGGGTCGATCATGGCGCAGGCCATGCACCAGGCCCTGCACATCCCGCTCCCGATCGGTTATCTGATCACCACTCTGATCGTCATCCCGATCGTCTTCCGCGGGATGGGCGCGCTCGCCAAGGTGCAGGCGTGGACCCAGCCGCTGTGGCTGGTCGGGCTGGTGCTGCCGTTCGTGGTGCTCGCCTTCGAGCGGCCGGACGCCTGGGTCTCGTTCGCCTCCTTCGGCGGTACGGAGGGCGCGGGCTCCGGCTTCGACTGGATCGGGTATGGCCTCGGCACCGGGGTGGCCCTCTCGCTGATCGCTCAGATCGGCGAGCAGGCCGACTATCTGCGCTTCATGCCCGCCAAGACCGAGCAGAACCGGCGGCGCTGGAATCTGGCGGTGCTGGCCGCCGGGCCGGGCTGGGTGGTGATCGGCGCGGCCAAGCAGCTCGGCGGCGCGTTCCTGGCCTTCGTGGCGCTCGGCGCGGTCGGCACGACGCATGCCCTGGAGCCCATCGCCCCGCAGATCGAGGCGCTGAAGCCCTGGCTCGGCTCGGTCGCGCTGCCGGCCGCCGCGCTGTTCGTCGTCGTCTCCCAGATCAAGATCAACGTGACCAACGCCTACAGCGGCTCGCTGTCCTGGTCCAACTTCTTCTCCCGGGTGACCCATCGTCACCCCGGCCGGGTCTGGTACATCTTTCTCAACCTCGCCATCGCGCTGGCGCTGATGGAGATGAACATGTTCGCGGCGCTCAACAAGCTGCTGGGCTTCTACTCCAACGTCGGCATCGCCTGGATAGCGGCGGTCACCGCCGATCTGGTGATCAACAAGCCGCTGGGGCTGAGCCCGAAGTACATCGAGTTCAAGCGCGCGTATCTGTACCCGGTGAACCCGGCGGGGTTCGGCGCGATGGTGATCGCCTCGACGGTGTCGATCATCGCCTTCTTCGGGGTGTTCGGGGAGGTGGCCGAGGCGTTCTCCACCTTCATCGCCTGCGGTCTGGCGCTGGTGCTCAGCCCGCTGCTGGCCTGGCTCACCCGGGGGCGCTACTACCTGGCCCGGCCGAACCCGGTGAACGGGCCGGAGGTGGAGGTGCCGGACATCACCGCCGTCCACACCTGTGCGGAGTGCGAGACGGCGTACGAACTGCCGGATGTCGCCGACTGCCCAGTGCGGGCCGGGGCGGTCTGCTCGCTGTGCTGCTCGCTGGACGCCGAATGCGGCGACGTCTGCCGCAAGGCTCCGCACGGCGCGGCGCCGGTGCTGTTGCCGGTGCCGACGGTGCGCGCGAGCGACGGGTAAGCGCGTAAGAGGGCCGAGCCGGGCAAAGGGCCGGTAATTTATTCGGCTGGTCTTTCTTCGGGGTGCGGCCAACTTGAGCTCGATATGAGCTTGTTGGTCTGTGGGGGGCATCTTCTTCCCTGACCTCCGCTATTCAAAACCCATGCATTCGAATCACTACTCGCGGTGATATCGAAACGGGCGCATTCGGCGATATCACAGCGGAATGGCGGCCTCGGTGAGGGGCGCCGCCGCCGACCGGCCCGTACCGTCTGGCCAGCGAGGCTTCGCCCGGCGTCGCATGCCGTGACGGGTCCGTAGAGGTTTTGCGAAGGCCCTTCCGATGGCGGCCCGCATGCGCTTCGCAAGGCGCGCTCCGTATAAGTGTGTTGCGTATATCACACGCTCTCATTGATAGCTCAGATCGACCTCAAACCCGTAAAGCGCACTGTTATTTCGCTTGTACGATGGCGCGCGTTTACATCAGGTCAGGGGGGCGAAAGGAGCGTGAGGGGCGTTGAGCACAGAGCAGGGTTCCCACTCGCATTACAAACGGTCACTGGGCACGGTGGCTCTCACCGCGGTGGGCCTCGGTTCGATCATCGGCTCAGGCTGGCTCTTCGGCGCCGCGCGGGCCGCGGCGCTGGCGGGCCCGGCCGCCATCTTCGCCTGGGTGATCGGTGCGGCGGTCGCCCTGACCATCGCCCTGACGTACTCCGAACTCGGTTCGATGTTCCCCAAGGCCGGCGGCATGGTGCGGTACGGCCAGTATTCGCACGGCTCGCTGGCCGGCTACCTGGCGGCCTGGGCCAACTGGATCGCGATCGTCTCCGTCATCCCCGGTGAGGCGACCGCGTCCGTCCAGTACATGAGCTCCTGGGACTTCGGCTGGGCCAAGGCGCTGTACGACGGGAAGGAGCTGACCGGGAGCGGTGTCGCGCTCGCGTCCGTGCTGCTGGTCTTCTACTTCTTCCTCAACTGGTTCGCGATCACCCTCTTCGCGAAGACCAACACCGCCATCACGGTCTTCAAGGTCGTCGTGCCCACGCTGACCGCGGGTGCCCTGCTGATGTCGCACTTCGACACCGGCAACATCACCGGCAACGGCGGCTTCACGCCGAACGGCTGGAACTCGGTGTTCACCGCCGTCGCCGTCTCCGGCATCGTCTGGGCGTACAACGGATTCCAGTCGCCGCTCAACATGGCGGGCGAGGCCCGCAACCCGGGCAAGTCGCTGCCCAAGGCCGTCATCAGCTCCATCCTCATCGCGCTGGCGATCTACGTGGCCCTGCAGATCGCGTTCCTGACCGCCGTCCCGGCGGCCGACCTCGCGCACGGCGGCTGGGCCAAGCTCTCGTACAACTCCCCGCTCGCCGACCTCTCCCTCGCCTGGGGGCTGAACTGGCTGGCGCTGCTGCTGTACGCGGACGCCTTCGTCTCCCCGTCCGGCACCGGCATGATCTACGCGGCCACCACCTCCCGCATGGTCCAGGGCGTCCAGGAGAACGGTCACCTGCCCGGCGTCTTCGGCAAGGTCGATCCGAAGACCGGCATTCCGCGCCCGGCGCTGGTGCTCAACCTGGTGATCGCCTTCGCCTTCCTCGCGGTCTTCCGCGGCTGGGGCTCGCTGGCCGAGATCGTCTCCGTGGCGACCGTCATCTCGTACATCACCGGCCCGGTCGCCGTGATGTCGCTGCGCAAGCTCTCCCCGGACCTGCCGCGCCCGGTGAAGCTGCGCGCGATGCCGGTCATCGCGCCGATCGCGATGGTCTTCGGCTCGCTCGTCCTCTACTGGGCCCGCTGGCCGCTCACCGGCAAGGTCATCTTCATCATGGCGATCGGCCTGCCGATCTGGGCCTGGTACGAGCTGCGCAAGCCGTGGGCCGAGCTGAAGCCGCATCTGGCGGCCGGTGCCTGGATGGTGACGTACCTGCTGGTCATGGCCGCGGTGTCGTGGGCCGGTGGTACGGAGTTCGGCGGCCGCGGCTATCTGCCCGAGGGCTGGGACATCCTGGTCGTCATCCTGCTCGCCCTCGGTTTCTACGTCTGGGGCGTGCGCAGCGCATGGCGCAATCCCACGCTGCTGCAGGCCGAGCGCGAGCTGGCCGAGACCACGGTCGAGGAGCTGACCGGCGATGCGGATCGGGAGAAGGTTTCCGCGCGCGGTTGAGGACGTGGCCGGATGCGTGCCTCGTTGTGAGAACACGTATCCGCTGCGTGAAGGTAGGGCGTAGGCTCGGGCATATGCGGAACGGGATTTCCTTGACGGTGTCGCCCAGACGCGTGCCCGGGTGCGCCACAACGGAGGGGGCGGAGAGATGAGTGACGGCAACACTGTGCTGCCATGGCTCGTCATCCGCCAGGACGGCAACGGCAACCGCTATCGCGTCGGCCGCTACGCCACGCGTACGGAGGCCCAGGAGGTCGCCGACCGGCTCGAGGCCCAAGGGCAGGAACAGCTCTACGTCGTCGAGCGGACCGCCGCGACCGGGCACGCGGGCTGACGCCGCCCGTATCCACACAAGCCGCCCGCACCCCCGCACATGGCCTTGCCGCCGGCGGGCCGGAGTCTCCCGTTCGTCCGGGCGGGAGAATCCGGCCCGCCGGGCTCCGCGCGGCACCCCCTAGAGTGCGGGCATGACGGTGCGCGTGGTGGTGGGCGGAGCGGTGTTCGACCGGGGGCGGCTGCTGGCCGCGCGGCGCAGCGCCCCGCCCGAGCTGGCCGGGCGCTGGGAGCTGCCCGGCGGCAAGGCCGAGCCCGGTGAGACCCCGCCGCAGGCCCTGGTGCGGGAGCTGCGCGAGGAACTGGGCGTCGAGGTCGAGCCGTTGGAACCGCTGCCCGGCGAATGGCCGCTGAAGCCCGGCTATGTGCTGCGGGTGTGGACCGCCGCGCTGCGCTCCGGCGAGCCGCGTCCGCTGGAGGACCACGACGAGCTGCGCTGGCTCACCCCCGACCGGGTGGACGAGGTCGACTGGCTGGATGAGGACCGGCCCGCGGTCGCGGAGGCGGTCCGGCGGCTGCGCGCCGCGGAACACCTCCATCCGCGCGCCCGCTGAACCCCTTTCAGCTCCTTCGGTCCCACGGGGACGGCCCCGGGGCGGTACGCGGGGCAGGATCCCGGGTATGGGTGGCCCGATCGGGCTGCGTGTGTACGCCCGTCGCGAAACCGGCGCGCCGCGTTCCGTGCCGAGGGGCCGGGGTGTCGGGCCCCGCGGGACCGGGCCGGAAAAACCGTGTGGTTCGAGCTGCCTCTCCCCGGTTAGGAGTGTGGGGGAGCGCTGATCTTGAGCGCTTCATCAAAAGCCGGGACGGAAACGGATTGCGGGCTGAGATAGTGCTGTGATCGTGAAGACCGTACTCCGGATGGCCGTGGTGCTGGATACTCGGCTATCTGTAGCCGGTTGGAGCACCTGAGCCGGAGGGGACGGGCGCATGAGCGAGAAGCCAGCGGGGGCGGATATCCCCGAGGGGACGGTTGGTTCGCAGGTGTCGCCAGTGTCGCAAATGTCGTCGATGTCCGGACTGGTGTCAGGGTCGGCGCCGGGGCCGATGTCCGACGTGTGGCAGAGCAGTTCGCCCGGATCGATCTATGACTACATCCGCGTGGCTTCCTTCTCGCTGGGGACCGACGGCCGCATCACACAGTGGAGCGAACGCGCGGCCGAGCTGCTGGGACTGACGGCGGCCCAGGCCGTCGGCAAGGATCCGGTGGAGGCCTTCGTGCCAGCTGAGCTGCGGGAGACCGGCCGCCGCAAGGTCGCCGACATCCTGGACGGCCGGGAGTGGACCGGCCTGGTCCCCTTCCGTAGCCCGCAGGCGCCCGGCGGAGTCGGCATCGCCGAGGTGTATGTGATGCCGAGCCAGGACGAGGACGGGGAGCGCACCGCGCTCTGTCTGGCCGTCGATGTGGGCGCCCTGCGCGGACTGGAAACCGATCTTGCCGCCTCACAGGCCGTTTTCGGTCAATCTCCGCTTGGATTCTTTCTCTTCGGTACAGATTTGCGCATGCTCCGGGTCAACGACCGCTTTGCGGAGGTTTTCGGCCGCCCGGTCGAGGAGTACCGCGGCGCGACCGCGCACGATCTGCTGCCCCGGGGCGAGGCCGACCGGCTCGCCGCCGCCCTGCGCCAGGTCCTGGACAGCGGAAGCTCGCTGACCGACATGCCGATCATGGGTGCCGTCCCCGGCAGCCAGGACCGCCGCCGCTGGTCGGTGTCGCTGTACCGGCTGCACAGCGGATCGGGCCGCCCCATCGGCGTCGCCGGGCTCGCCACCGACGTCACCGGCCGCCGCCGCGCCGAACAGGAGGCCGCGGGCGTACGCCGCAACCTGGCGCTGCTGAACGAGGCCGGGGCCCGAATAGGCACCTCGCTCGACCTGGAGACCACCGCCCGCGAACTCCTCGACGTGGCCGTCCCGCAGTTCTGCGACCTGGCCTCCGTCGACCTCTACCAGGGGCTGCTGTCCGGCGACGAGACCCCGCCCGGGCTCGCCGACGGCAGCGCCGAACTGCGCCGCGTCGCCTTCGCCAGCGCCGTCTCCGACGGCCCCGTCGCCTTCGGCGACGTCTACCGCACCGACGACAGCGGCCAGGGCGAACTGCCCAAGCCCATCGAGGTCGGCGAGGTGCACCGCTACCCCTTCCACTCGCTGTGCGCCCACGCCCTGCGCACCGCCCAGGTCCGGGTCGTCACCGGCCGCGACGGCGGTGAGAGCCCGGAACTCGGCGCCATACTGCAGTCCACCCTGCTGGTGCCGATGGTCGCCCGCGACACCGTCGTCGGCCTCGCCCAGTTCTCCCGTACGAAGGGCAGCGAACCCTTCGGCGAGCGGGACCGGGCGCTCGCCGTCGAACTGGCCGCCCGCGCCGCCGTCTCCATCGACAACGCCCGGCTCTACCGCAGAGAACACGAGCGCGCGCTGATCCTGCAGCGCAGCCTGCTCCCGCCCGGCGACCCGGAGGCCGCCGGGCTCGACATCGCCTGCCGCTATCTGCCGGGCAACGCGGCCACCGAGGTGGGCGGCGACTGGTTCGACGTCATCGAACTGCCCGGGCACCGCACCGCGCTGGTGGTCGGCGATGTGATGGGGCGCGGCCTGCGGGCCGCCGTCGCGATGGGCGAGCTGCGCACCGCCGTCCGCACCCTCGCCCTGCTGGACCTGGAGCCCGCCGAGGTGCTGTCCGCGCTGGACGAGATCGCCCGGGGGCTGGGCGCGCCCGGCGGCTCGAACGCCGGGGCGCGGGCCGCGGGACGGTCCTTCGACGGCTCCTCCGACCTGTCCGAGGTCTACCTCGCCACCTGCGTGTACGCCGTCTACGACCCGGTCACCCGGCGCTGCACCTTCGCCAACGCCGGCCATCTGCCGCCCGCCCTGGTCGAACCGGGGGAGGGCGCCCTGCTGATGGAGGTGCCGCCGGGGATGCCGCTCGGCGTCGGCGGCGAGCCCTTCGAGGAGATCGAGGTGGAGCTGCCGGACGGGGCGCTGCTGGCCCTCTACACCGACGGCCTGGTCGAATCCCGCGACCACGCCCTGGACGAAGGGTTGCAGGATCTCCGTACGGCACTGTCCACGCACGAGGGCGCGGGCAGCCCGGACAGCTCGCTGGAGGACATCTGCGACCACGTCCTGAGCAGCCTCGACACCCACCACGGCGAGGACGACATCGCCCTGCTCATGGCCCGGGTGCAGGGCCTGCCGGCCGACTCGGTCGGCGACTGGAAGCTGCCCAGCGACCCGCAGTCGGTCGGGCGGGCCCGCGAACTCGCCCGTGAGCAGCTGGAGTCCTGGGGCCTGGACGGCCTGGTCGACACCACCGAGCTGCTGGTCAGCGAGCTGGTGACCAACGCGCTGCGGTACGGCGAGGGCGAGATACGGCTCCGGCTGCTGCTGGACCGGACGCTGGTGTGCGAGGTCTGGGACGGCAACCTGGTCCAGCCGCGGCGGCGGCGCGCCCGCGACACCGACGAGGGCGGCCGCGGGCTGCAGCTGGTCGGTCTCCTCAGCGCGGGCTGGGGCAGCCGCCGCACCCCGCACGGCAAGACCGTCTGGTTCGAGCTGGCCCTCCCGGACGGCGAGTCCTCGGGACCGGACTCGGTGGAAGCGCTGCTCAGCCTCTGGTGAGGAGCGGCCGCGGGCCCGCGTCACCACGGGCCCGCAGCGGGAACACGCCCTAACCCTCCCGGCGGCGGATCTTGTTGCCCAGCCAGACCAGTGGGTCGTACTTGCGGTCCACGGCCCGCTCCTTGAGCGGGATCAGCGCATTGTCGGTGATCTTGATCTGCTCGGGGCAGACCTCCGTGCAGCACTTGGTGATGTTGCAGTACCCGAGCCCGTGCTCGTCCTGGGCCGTCCGCTTGCGGTCGATCCCGGCCTCGCCCGCCGCGTCCAGCGGATGCATGTCCAGCTCCGCGACCCGCATCAGGAAGCGCGGGCCCGCGAAGGCCTCCTTGTTCTGCTCGAAGTCGCGCAGCACATGGCAGGTGTCCTGGCACAGGAAGCACTCGATGCACTTGCGGAACTCCTGGGAGCGCCCCACGTCCTCCTGCCGCATCCGGTACTCGCCCGGGCCCAGGCCCTCGGGCGGGACGAAGGACGGCACCTCCCGGGCCTTGGCGTAGTTGTAGGAGACGTCCGTGACCAGGTCACGGATGACCGGGAAGGCCCGCAGCGGGGTCAGGGTGATCGTCTCGTCGCGGCCGAAAACCGACATGCGGGTCATGCACAGCAGCCGCGGCCGTCCGTTGATCTCGGCGCTGCACGAGCCGCATTTGCCCGCCTTGCAGTTCCAGCGGACCGCCAGGTCCGGTGCCTGGGTCGCCTGGAGGCGGTGGACGATGTCCAAAACGACTTCGCCCTCATTGACCTCGACGCGGAAGTCCCGCAGACCGCCGCCGTCCACATCGCCCCGCCACACCCGGAAGTGGGCCTCGTACGCGCTCACTGGGTCAGCTCCTCGTCCGTCAGGTACTTCACCAGCTCGTCCTTTTCGAACAGGTTCAGCAGGTCGGGCCGGATGGGCGGCGTCTCGCGCCGCTCCAGCCGGATCTGCCCGCGCCCGGGGTCGGGCGGCGCGGCGAGACCGGCGGCGGGGTCGGCGAGGCGGCAGATCAGGTTGATCCGGCGCCATTCGCGGTCCATCGCGGGACAGTCGTCGCGGGTGTGGCCGCCGCGGCTCTCGGTGCGCTCCAGGGCGGCGCGCGCCACGCACTCGCTGACCAGCAGCATGTTGCGCAGGTCGATGGCCAGGTGCCAGCCGGGGTTGAACTGCCGGTGGCCCTCGACCCCGGCGCGCCGCGCCCGTACCCGCAGGGCCGCCAGCCGGTGCAGCGCGTCCTCCATCTCCCCGGCCCGCCTGATGATGCCCACCAGGTCGTTCATGGTCTGCTGCAGCTCCTGGTGCAGCGTGTACGGATTCTCGGCGGGACCGGCCGGGCCGCCGGACGGCTCCTCGCCCAGGGACGGTACGTCGCCGTCCTCGGCGCTGAACGGCCGCAGCGCCTCGGCCGCCGCCAGGTCCAGCTGGGCGTCGTCGGGCACCGGGCGGGAGCCCGCCTCGGCGGTCTCCCGCGCGTACCGGGCCGCGTAGAGCCCGGCGCGGCGGCCGAAGACCAGCAGGTCGGAGAGGGAGTTGCCGCCGAGCCGGTTGGAGCCGTGCATACCGCCGGCGACCTCGCCCGCGGCGAAGAGGCCGGGGACGCCGTTCGCGGCGGCGGTGTCCGGGTCGACGTCCACCCCGCCCATCACGTAGTGGCAGGTCGGGCCGACCTCCATGGGCTCGGCCGTGATGTCGACGTCGGCCAGCTCCTTGAACTGGTGGTGCATGGACGGCAGCCGCCGCTTGATCACCTCGGCGGACATCCGGGTGGAGACGTCGAGGAAGACACCGCCGTGCGGGGAGCCGCGGCCCGCCTTGACCTCGGAGTTGATCGCGCGGGCCACCTCGTCGCGGGGGAGCAGCTCGGGCGGGCGGCGGTTGTGGTCCGGGTCCTCGTACCAGCGGTCGCCCTCGTCCTCGGACTGGGCGTACTTCTCCTTGAAGACGTCCGGAATGTAGTCGAACATGAACCGCTTGCCCTCGCTGTTGCGCAGCACCCCGCCGTCCCCGCGCACCGACTCGGTGACGAGGATCCCCTTGACCGAGGGCGGCCAGACCATGCCGGTCGGGTGGAACTGCACGAACTCCATGTTGACCAGCGGGGCCCCGGCGAGCAGGGCCAGCGCGTGACCGTCGCCGGTGTACTCCCAGGAGTTGGACGTCACCTTGAAGGACTTGCCGATGCCGCCGGTGGCCAGCACCACGGCGGGGGCCTCGATCGCGAAGAAGCGGCCGGATTCGCGCTCGTAGCCGAAGACCCCGGCGACCCGCTCGCCCGCCGCGTCCTTGACGATGCGGGTGACCGTGCACTCCTGGAAGACCTTCAGCCGCGCCTCGTAGTCGCCGGTGGCGGCCTTGTCCTCCTGCTGGAGGGAGACGATCTTCTGCTGGAGGGTGCGGATCAGCTCCAGCCCCGTACGGTCCCCGACGTGGGCGAGCCGCGGGTACTCATGGCCGCCGAAGTTCCGCTGGGAGATCTTGCCGTCCGGGGTGCGGTCGAAGAGCGCGCCCCAGGTCTCCAGCTCCCAGACCCGGTCCGGGGCCTCCTGGGCGTGCAGCTCGGCCATCCGCCAGTGGTTGAGGAACTTGCCGCCGCGCATGGTGTCGCGGAAGTGCACCTGCCAGTTGTCGCCCGCGTTGACATTGCCCATGCTGGCGGCGATGCCGCCCTCGGCCATCACCGTATGGGCCTTGCCGAACAGCGACTTGCAGATGACGGCGCAGCGCATGCCCTGTTCGCGTGCCTCGATCGCGGCCCGCAGCCCGGCGCCGCCCGCGCCGATCACGACCACGTCCCAGGCCTGCCGTTCGACTTGCGTCATCGTTGAAGGCACCTCTCCTAGAAGAACCGGGGGTCGTCGAACGCGCCGCTCGCCAGCAGATACACATAGAAGTCGGCGACGGCGACACTGATCAGCGATGCCCAGGCCAGCTGCATGTGGCGCATGTTGAGCGAGCTGACCCAGCCCCAGAGCCGGTAGCGCACCGGGTGCCGGGAGAAGTGCTTGAGCCGGCCGCCGACGATGTGCCGGCAGGAGTGGCAGGAGAGGGTGTACGCCCAGATCAGCGCGATGTTGGCGAGCAGCACCAGGGTGCCCAGGCCCATGTGGCCCCACCGTCCGTGCTGGTCCCGGAAGGCGAGCACGGTGTCATAGGTGAGGATTCCCGCGACGATCACCGCGAAGTAGAAGAAGTAGCGGTGGATGTTCTGCAGGATGAGCGGGAAGCGGGTCTCGCCGGTGTAGTTGGCGCGCGGCTCGGCGACCGCGCAGGCCGGTGGTGAGGCCCAGAAGCCCCGGTAATACGCCTTGCGGTAGTAGTAGCAGGTCAGCCGGAAGCCGAGCGGGAAGATCAGGATCAGCAGGGCGGGGGACAGGCCCCACCACGCGCCGAAGATCTCCCAGTTCGCGCCGCCCTTCATGGGTACGCAGTTCTGCGCGACGCAGGGCGAGTAGAAGGGGGAGACATACGGCTCGGCGTAGTAGTTGTCGCCTGCGAAGGCCCGCCACGTCGAGTAGACGACGAACGCGAACAGCCCGGCGGCGGTGACCGCGGGCGCCAGCCACCAGCGGTCGGTCCGCAGATGACGGGCGGGAATGGCGGCGCGCGACGGGCTGTGCACGCCGCTCGTGGCCGCTTCGCGTTCGGACGGCGTGGCGGCTTGGGGGTCGGTGCCAGTGGCCAAAGGAAACTCCGCTGTGGAGTGGTGTGGGGGACGGTCGGGCGCGGACCCGTCGGGCCGGGTGGGCGCCAAGCGACCCCTTCTAAGGAGCGTGGCGGTCGCGCGCGCCGAGACCCTCGTCGTCGACGTCCGACCACAGCGCGCTGTTGTAGGGCGCGTCGGGGACCGGAACCATCTCGGGGCGCGGCCGCTCCGTGCCGGGGGCCGTATCGCGCAGCAGGGCGAGACTCTCGCGCAGATGGTCCGCGTCGGTGCGGACCCGTCGTATCTCCAGTCCGCCGGCGCCGACCCGGTCTTCGAGCCGGGTGACGGAGCGGACCAGATCGTCGAGACAGCGTTGGACGGCCGTCAAGTCGTCGTTCAAGGACATGACTTGCCCTCACTTCCGCGGTTGCGGTTGGCGGCGCTCATGCGACAGCGAGTGTTACGCGTCACAGTCCTGGTTGGGAAGGGATCTGCCGCGATTCGCGGAGTCACCGGCGTGATCACGCCGCCGTGCGCCGGGGTGCGCGCCGGTCGGATGGAGCCGGTCGGGTGATCCTGTCCCCTCCATGGCCGTCCCGAGGGTGCTGTCTCATGATCCGTCGCTTTGAGTAAGGAGTATATGCGACAAGCGTCAAAATGTGCGAAATGCGCTCAATAACGGCACACCCCGGAGGTCACGAGCCATGTCCATCGACAAGCGACGCTGCGCCGTGCTGCTCGCCGCGGGAGTGCTGCTGCCACTGCCCGTCCTCACCGGATGCAGCTCGGGCGACGACGACGCCCCGCCGTCGCCCGCGGCCCGGGACATCGCCCCGGCCTCCCGCGCGCAGACCGCCCCCGGCGGCACGCTGCGCTGGGCGCTCGACGCCCGGCCCGCGACCTTCAACGCCTTCCAGACCTCCGCCGACGCCGGCACCGAGCGGATCGCCGGAGCGGTGCTGCCCGCGCTCCACACCCTCGACGCCCGCGGCCGTCCGCAGCTCAACGGCGACTACCTGGAGTCCGCCGAGGTGGTCTCGCGCGAGCCCAAGCAGGTCGTGGTCTACAAGCTCAACCCCAAGGCGGTGTGGAGCGACGGCCGCCCGCTCGGCGCGGAGGACTTCTCCGCCCAGTGGAAGGCCCTGCGCGGCACGGAGAACGCCTACTGGACCGCGCGCAACGCCGGATACGACCGCATCGCCAGGATCCAGCCGGGCGAGAAGGCCCACGAGGTCAAGGTCACCTTCGCCAAGCCCTACACCGACTGGCGGTCGCTGTTCACGCCGCTGTACCCGAAGAGCGTGATGAGCGACCCGGCCGTCTTCAACGCCGGGGCCCGCAAGGGGCTCGCCGTCAGCTCCGGCCCGTTCACGGTCCGCGAGGTGAAGGACACCTCCGTCACCCTCGTACGGAACCCCCGGTGGTGGGGCGACCGGGCCCGGCTGAACCGGCTGGTCTTCGAGGCCGTCCCGGCGGGCGAGCGGGCCGCCGCCCTGATCGACGGGGCCGTCGACATGGCCGAGGTCGACCGGTCCACCGCGCGCCGCGTCCAGGCCGCGGCGCCCGCCGCGAAGGGGGCCGCCGGGGCCAAGAAGCTTCACCCCTCGGGCAAGGCGGGCGCGCCCAGGCTGGAGACCCGCGCCCAGGAGGCCGCGGACGCCACGCGCGACCGGGCGGAGGCCGAGAAGGCGCCGCCGGGATCACGGCGCTCGCAGACCGTGGCCCTGCGCCGGTACACCCTGCGCGCGGCGCTGGACCCCGCGTACACGCAGCTCGCCATCAACGGTGCCAAGGGCCCCCTCGCGGATGAGCGGGTGCGCCGCGCGGTGGCCCGCGCGATCGACCGCGAGGCGCTGGCCAAGACGGTGCTGAAGCCGTTCGGGCTGCCCACCGAGCCGCTCGGCAACCATCTGCTGATGGCCGACCAGAAGGGGTACAAGGACCACAGCGGCGCCCTCGGCGGCCCCGACGCCCAGGCCGCGCAGTCCCTGCTCGCCGACGCCGGCTGGCGCCCCGGCGGCTCGTCCGCCCGGCAGAAGTCGGTCGACGGCAAGACGGACGACCGGGGACGGCAGGCGAGCCCCACCGCGGAGAAGACCGGCAAGGCGGGCGATCCGGCCCCCGCCGCGGGCGACGCGCGCCGGTCCGGGCGCTCCCACCCGGCGGTCGTGCAGAAGAAGGGGCGGCCGCTCGTGCTGCGCTTCGTCGTCCCGTCCGACTCCGGCGGCGCCTCGCTGCGCGCCGTCGGGACGCGCATCGGCCGGATGCTGGAGGAGATCGGCGTCCGCACCGAGATCACATCGGTGAAGAGCGACTCCTTCTTCAAGGACCACATCGCCACCGGCAAGTACGACCTGGCCCTCTACTCCTGGCCCGCCTCCGCCTACCCGGCGACCGACGGCCGCCCGATCTACGCCAAGCCCCAGCCCGCCGCCGACGGCTCGCTGGTGGTCGAGCAGAACTACACCCGGGTCGGTACGGACCAGATCGACCAGCTCTTCGACGAGGCGCTCACCGAGCTGGACGGCGGCGCCTCGCGCGCCCTGGTCGGCCGGGCGGACGCCCGGATCTGGGCGGCCGCCGGATCGATTCCGCTCTACCAGCCGCCGCAGCTGGTCGCGGTCCGCAAGACGGTGGCCAATGCCGGAGCGTTCGGCTTCGCCACCCCCCGCTACCAGGACATCGGCTTCCGCAAGTAGGCGCGAGAGCCTGCGGGAGCAGGCGCGAGGGCGTGCGGGACGGCGGGGGGACGGGTGGCGGCACCCGTCCCCCCGCCGTCCCCTTACCATGGGGTGGAGCCGTGGCGTAAGCAGCCCGGCGGAAAGGCGCGCCGGACAAAGGAGCGCGCTGCCACCCACGAAACCGGGAGAAGCGCGCTCGTATGCCCACGCGCCACGATATTCGTAACGTCGCCATCGTCGCCCACGTCGACCACGGCAAGACGACCCTCGTCGACGCCATGCTCAAGCAGGCCGGTGCGTTCGCCGCGCACCAGCATGTGGACGACCGGGTGATGGACTCCAACGACCTGGAGCGCGAGAAGGGCATCACCATTCTCGCGAAGAACACCGCCGTGAAGTACCACCCGGCGGACGGCAGTGACCCCGTCACCATCAACATCATCGACACCCCCGGCCACGCCGACTTCGGCGGTGAGGTCGAGCGCGGTCTGTCCATGGTCGACGCCGTGGTGCTGCTGGTGGACGCCTCCGAGGGCCCGCTGCCGCAGACCCGCTTCGTGCTGCGCAAGGCGCTGCAGGCCAAGCTGCCGGTCATCCTGTGCATCAACAAGACGGACCGCCCGGACTCCCGGATCGACGACGTCGTCAACGAGACGTACGACCTGTTCCTGGACCTGGACGCGACCGAGGAGCAGATCGAGTTCCCGATCGTCTACGCCTGCGCCCGGGACGGCATCGCCTCGCTGACCAAGCCGGAGGACGGCACCGTCCCGGCCGACAGCGACAGCCTGTGGCCGTTCTTCGTCACCCTGCTGGAGACCGTCCCGGCGCCGGAGTACGACGCGGCCGCCCCGCTCCAGGCCCACGTCACCAACCTGGACGCGGACAACTTCCTCGGCCGCATCGCGCTGCTCCGCGTCGAGCAGGGCGAGCTGAAGAAGGGCCAGACCGTCGCGTGGATCAAGCGCGACGGCACCATCTCCAACGTCCGCATCACCGAGCTGATGATGACCGAGGCGCTCACCCGCAAGCCCGCCGAGGTGGCCGGGCCCGGGGACATCTGCGCGGTCGCCGGCATCCCGGACATCATGATCGGTGAGACCCTGGCCGACCCCGAGAACCCGATCGCGCTCCCGCTGATCACCGTCGACGAGCCGGCCATCTCGATGACCATCGGCACCAACACCTCGCCGCTGGTCGGCAAGGGCGGCAAGGGCCACAAGGTCACCGCCCGGCTGGTGAAGGACCGCCTCGACAAGGAGCTGGTCGGTAACGTCTCGCTGCGCGTGCTGCCGACCGAGCGCCCCGACGCCTGGGAGGTGCAGGGCCGCGGTGAGCTGGCGCTGGCGATCCTGGTCGAGACGATGCGCCGGGAGGGCTTCGAGCTGACCGTCGGCAAGCCCGAGGTCGTCACCAAGGAGATCGACGGCAAGGTCCACGAGCCGATCGAGCGCCTGACCATCGACGCGCCGGAGGAGCACCTGGGCGCCATCACCCAGCTGATGGCGACCCGCAAGGGCCGCATGGAGACCATGACCAACCACGGTTCCGGCTGGATCCGCATGGAGTGGATCGTGCCGTCCCGCGGCCTCATCGGCTTCCGCACCGAGTTCCTGACCCAGACCCGCGGCACCGGTATCGCGCACTCCATCTTCGAGGGCCACGAGCCGTGGTTCGGCGAGCTGCGCACCCGTAACAGCGGCTCCCTGGTGGCCGACCGCTCGGGCTCGGTGACCGCGTTCGCGATGACCAACCTCCAGGAGCGCGGTGTGCTGTTCACCTCGCCCGGCACCGAGGTGTACGAGGGCATGATCGTCGGCGAGAACTCGCGCGCCGACGACATGGACGTGAACATCACCAAGGAGAAGAAGCTCACCAACATGCGGTCCTCGACCGCTGACGTGACCGAGTCCCTGGTGCCGCCGCGGCTGCTCTCGCTGGAGCAGTCCCTGGAGTTCTGCCGCGACGACGAGTGCGTCGAGGTGACCCCGGAGACGGTCCGCATCCGCAAGGTCGTACTGGACCAGAAGGAGCGCGGCCGCGCCGCGTCGCGCGCCAAGCGCTGAGGTCCGCCTCCGTACGCCCCCGGCAGCCCGGGCTTCCGCTTCTCGCGGGGCCCGGGCTGCCGTCGTATCAGGAAGGTGCCAGTCAAACGGTTATCCGGCGAGGGGCGTCCGGATATCGGAGATCGGGCTCCGCATGATGTGTTAACAGTCCGTTTCGCGTGTGTCTGTCTGCGGCAGTTTTGTCCGGATTTCGAAGCTCCGCGCGTAGATGATGTGACCAAAGCGAGACCCATAAAGTGTGGTTTACGTGGCTGGCGTGCTCAATCATGGGGTCCATTGAGCTCGGGTCAACGGGTCGAACGCTGTGGGGAGCGGGGACCTGCGAGCACATCTGGGGGGTCCGGTCCCTTTCGCTGTCAGGGGTGTCAGCGCATCTCCGGACACCCCTCTCGAAGCAGCAGAGGACTCCGGAGGAGGCAAACCCATGCGTGGTGCCCAGAGCGCCAAGTGGGTCGCGATGGCCGCGGTCGTGGCGATGGCCGCGACCGCTTGTGGTGGCGGCGACAGCAAGGACGACAGCAAGGCTGCCGTCGACCCGAACGGTGTGTACACCTATCAGGACGTCGAGCCACAGAACCCGCTGATCCCGACCAACACCAACGAGGTCGGCGGCGGGTACATCCTGAAGAACCTCTTCCGTGGCCTGGTCGACTACGACGTCAAGGGCAAGCTGCGCAATCAGGTCGCCCAGAGCGTCGACTCGCCGGACAACCAGCACTTCACGGTGAAGCTGAAGAAGGGCTGGAAGTTCCACAACGGCGAGCCGGTGACGGCCAGCTCCTTCGTGGACGCCTGGAACTACGGCGCGGACGCCAAGAACGCCCAGCTGAACGCCTCGTGGTTCGCCGACATCAAGGGCTTCGACGAGGTGCACCCGGAAAAGGGTGACCCGAAGGCCGACAAGATGTCCGGGCTGAAGGTGGTGAACGACAACGAGTTCACCATCGAGCTGTCGCACCCGGTTTCCACCTTCAAGGACCGGCTCTTCTACGACGCCTTCTTCCCGCTTCCCAAGGCCTTCTACAAGGACCCGAAGAAGTTCGGCGAGGCCCCCATCGGCAACGGCCCCTACGAGGTCGACGGCAAGTGGGAGCACAAGGTCCAGTTCAAGGTGAAGAAGTACGCCGGGTACCAGGGGGTGGACAAGCCCAAGAACGGCGGCATCATCTTCAAGTTCTACAACAAGGATGAGAGCGCCTACAACGACCTGGTCTCCGACAAGCTGGACATCATGTACCAGGTCCCGCCGTCGTCGATCAACGTCTACAAGACCGACCTGGGCGACCGCTCGGCCGACCAGATGTTCGGCGGCAACACCACCATCGCCTTCCCGATGTACGACAAGGCGTGGAGCAAGCCGGAGAAGGCCAAGGTGCGTCAGGGCCTGTCCATGGCGATCGACCGCGAGACCATCACCAAGACCGCGCTGAAGGGCTCGAAGGACCCGGCCGACGGCTGGACCCCGAAGGTCGTCGAGGGCTACCAGCCCAACGCCTGCGGTGAGTACTGCAAGTTCGACCCGAAGAAGGCGAAGCAGCTCATCAAGGAGGGCGGCGGCGTCCCCGGCGGCAAGATGACCATCGCCTACAACGCCGACGGCGGCAACAAGGAATGGGCCGAGGCGGTCTGCAACGACATCAAGCAGAACGCCGGCGTCCCCTGTGAGGCCGACCCGCGCGCGACCTTCCAGCAGCTGCGCACCGAGATCACCGACAAGAAGATGACCAGCGCGTTCCGGATGGCCTGGGTCCAGGACTTCCCGAACATCTCCAACTTCATCTCCGAGCAGTACCGCACCGGCGCCGGCGCCAATGACTCCGGCTTCAGCGACAAGAAGCTCGACAAGCTGATGGAGCAGGCCGACTCGGCCAAGACCATCGAGGAGTCCAACAAGCTCTACGCCCAGGCCGAGGCGAAGCTCAAGGACACGATGCCCTCCATCCCGCTCTTCTTCGACCACACCAACGGCGGTCACTCCAAGAACGTCCAGAACGTCAAGTTCGACACGTTCCGCCAGGCGATCTGGACCGACGTCGAGGTCAAGAAGTAGTCGAGAGGCTTGCAGTGACGTAGCCCCGGTGACCGTCCGTCCCCCGACGGGCGGTCGCCGGGCGCGTCGGCGACAGGAGGACACCCATGGGGCGATACGTCGCGAGGCGACTGCTCCAGATGATCCCGGTCTTCATCGGGACCACACTGCTCATCTTTCTGATGGTGTATTCGCTGCCCGGCGATCCCGTCAAAGCGCTCTTCGGCCCGCGGGCATCCGACCCCGCCACGGTCGCGAGACTGCGCCATCAATTCGGTCTGGACAAGCCCCTGCTGACCCAGTACTGGGACTACATCACCGGGCTGTTCCGGGGTGACTTCGGGCAGAGCTTCACCGGCCGCCCGGTCGCCGACCTGATGGCCGACGCCTTCCCGGTCACCATCCGGCTCGCGCTTCTCGCCTTCGGAATCGAGATCCTCATCGGCGTCAGCCTCGGTGTGGTGACCGGCCTGATGCGCGGCAAGTTCCTGGACCGGTTCGTGCTGGTGTTCACCCTGATCGTGACCTCGATCCCGGTGTTCGTGATCGGCTTCGTCACCGTGTTCCTGTTCGGGCTCAAATGGAAGGTCATCACCCCGACCGTCCAGGACTCCATGGACATCGGGCAGCTCTTCGCGCCGGCCCTGGTGCTGGGTGCCCTCTCGCTGGCCTACGTGTCCCGGCTCACCCGGACCACCGTGGTGGAGAACCTGCGCGCCGACTACATGCGCACCGCCCTCGCCAAGGGGCTGCCGCGGCGCCGGATCATCGGCGTCCATCTGATGCGCAACTCGCTCATCCCTGTCGTCACGTTCCTCGGCACCGACCTCGGCACCCTCATGGGCGGCGCGATCGTCACCGAGGGCATCTTCAACATCCAGGGCGTGGGCAACACCCTCTTCCGGGCCATCCAGACCAGTGAGGGTCCCACCGTCGTCGGCATCGTGACCGTGCTCGTGCTCGTCTACCTGCTGAGCAGCCTGGTCGTCGACCTGTTGTACGCAGTCCTGGACCCGAGGATTCGCTATGCCTGAGAAAACTCTGGCCCCCGAGGCCGGCCCCGTATCGGCGGCAGCCGAAGCGCCCCTGCCGGGCGGCAGCGAGATCACCAAGCCACGCAGCCTGGGCCAGGACGCCTGGCGCGAACTGCGCAGCAACCCCATCTTCTGGGTCTCCGCCGTGCTGCTGGTGCTCTTCCTGCTGATGGCGGCCCTGCCCAGCCTGTTCACCAGCACCGACCCGGGCTACGCCGATCTGCGCAACCACTACCTCGGCAAGCCGGCGTGGGGGCACTTCTTCCAGTCGGACTGGTTCGGCTACAACGGCCAGGGCCAGAGCGTCTACGCCCGGACCATCTACGGCGCCCGCGCCTCGGTCATCATCGGCGTCTGCGTGACCCTCGGGGTCACCCTCGTCGGCGGTGTGATCGGCATGTTCGCGGGATACTTCGGCGGCTGGATCGACACCCTGCTCTCCCGGCTCACCGACATCTTCTTCGGCATCCCGCTGCTGCTCGGCGGCATGGTGCTGCTGCAGGCGTTCACCCACCGCACCATCTGGACCGTGGTGCTCGCCCTCGCCACCTTCGGCTGGATGCCGCTCGCCCGCGTGATGCGCGGCGCGGTCATCACCCAGAAGCAGGCCGACTTCGTGACGGCGGCCCGGGCGCTGGGCGCCGGCACCGGCCGCATCCTGCTCCGGCACATCCTGCCCAACGCCCTCGCCCCGGTGATCGTCGTGGCCACCATCGCGCTCGGCGGCTTCGTCTCCGCCGAGGCCACCCTTTCCTACCTGGGCATCGGCCTGCAGTCGACGGTCTCGTGGGGCGTGGACATCTCGGACGCGCAGAACGTACTGCGGGACGCCCCGCACGTCCTGCTCGTCCCGGCCACCTTCCTGAGCCTGACCGTGCTGTCGTTCATCCTGCTCGGCGACGCGGTGCGCGACGCCTTCGACCCCAAGCTGCGCTGAGGGAGGCGTACGTGACCACCATCGAGAAGACCGGCGCGGAGCCCTCCGCGCGCGTCGAGGACAACGGCGGCCCGCTGCTGGAAGTCCGCGACCTGCACGTGGAGTTCCACACCCGGGACGGCGTCGCCAAGGCCGTCAACGGCGTCAACTACTCCGTCAGCGCGGGCGAGACCCTCGCCGTGCTCGGCGAGTCCGGCTCCGGCAAGTCCGTGACAGCGCAGGCCATCATGGGCATCCTGGACATGCCGCCCGGCAAGATCCCGCAGGGCCAGATCCTCTTCCGCGGCGAGGACATGCTCACCATGAGCGCGGAGGACCGCCGGAAGATCCGGGGCCGCCGGATCGCCATGATCTTCCAGGACGCGCTGTCCTCGCTGAACCCGGTGCTCTCCGTCGGCTACCAGCTCGGCGAGATGTTCCGGGTCCACCAGGGGCTGTCCAAGAAGGACGCCAAGGCCAAGGCCGTCGAGCTGATGGACCGGGTCCGCATCCCGGCCGCCAAGGAGCGGGTGAACGACTACCCGCACCAGTTCTCCGGCGGTATGCGCCAGCGCATCATGATCGCCATGGCGCTGGCCCTGGAGCCGGACCTGATCATCGCCGACGAGCCGACCACCGCGCTCGACGTGACCGTCCAGGCCCAGGTGATGGACCTGCTCGCGGAGTTGCAGCGCGAGTACAACATGGGCCTGATCCTGATCACCCACGACCTGGGCGTGGTCGCGGACGTCGCCGACAAGATCGCGGTGATGTACGCGGGCCGGATCGTCGAGACCGCGCCCGTGCACGAGCTGTACAAGCGCCCCGCCCACCCGTACACCAAGGGGCTGCTCGACTCCATCCCGCGGCTGGACCACAAGGGCCAGGAGCTGTACGCGATCAAGGGCCTGCCGCCCAACCTGCTCAAGATCCCCACGGGCTGCGCCTTCAACCCGCGCTGCCCGAAGGCCCAGGACATCTGCCGCACCGAGGTCCCGCCGCTGGCGTCGGTCACCGAGCAGGACGGCACCGAGCTGCCGGGCCGTGGCAGCGCGTGCCACTTCTGGAAGGAGACCATCCATGGCTGAGACGGAGAAGAACGACAAGGCCGTGGAACCGGCTGACGCGGCCCCCGCCGACGCCACTCCCAACGTCACCGAGGTGACGACGGTCGACGTCGCCACCGAGGACGAGGCCGTGGCCGCCCTCGACGCCCATGTCGACCGCGGGGAGCCGATCCTCCAGGTGCGCAACCTGGTCAAGCACTTCCCGCTGACCCAGGGCATCCTCTTCAAGAAGCAGGTCGGCGCGGTCAAGGCGGTCGACGGCGTCTCCTTCGACCTCTACCAGGGCGAGACGCTCGGCATCGTCGGCGAGTCCGGCTGCGGCAAGTCCACCGTCGCCAAGCTGCTGATGACCCTGGAGACCGCCACCGCGGGCGAGGTGTTCTACAAGGGCCAGGACATCACCAAGCTGTCCGGGCGCGCGCTGCGGGCCGTCCGCCGCAACATCCAGATGGTCTTCCAGGACCCGTACACCTCGCTCAACCCCCGCATGACGGTGGGCGACATCATCGGCGAGCCGTACGAGATCCACCCCGAGGCCGCGCCCAAGGGCGACCGCCGGCACAAGGTGCAGGAGCTGCTGGACGTCGTCGGTCTCAACCCCGAGTACCTCAACCGCTATCCGCACCAGTTCTCCGGCGGCCAGCGCCAGCGCATCGGCATCGCCCGCGGCCTCGCGCTCAACCCGGAGATCATCATCTGCGACGAGCCGGTCTCGGCGCTGGACGTGTCGGTGCAGGCGCAAGTCATCAACCTGATGGAGAAGCTGCAGGACGAGTTCAACCTGTCCTACATCTTCATCGCCCACGACCTGTCCATCGTCCGCCACATCTCCGACCGGGTCGGCGTGATGTACCTGGGGAAGATGGCCGAGATCGGCACCGACGCCGAGATCTACGACCACCCGACCCACCCGTACACCCAGGCCCTGCTGTCCGCCGTCCCGGTCCCCGACCCGGAGTCGCGGGAGGGCCGGGAGCGCATCATCCTCACCGGCGACGTCCCCTCCCCGGCCAACCCGCCCTCCGGCTGCCGCTTCCGCACCCGCTGCTGGAAGGCCGAGGACAAGTGCGCCAAGGAGGTGCCGCTGCTCGCCATCCCCGAGCGCTTCGCGGGCACGGACTCCCTCGCGGCGCACGAGTCGGCGTGCCACTTCGCCGAGGAGAAGGACGTGGTGCACGCGTAACGGGCACCGCTCGCCGATGGGCGCCCGGCCAGTGGCCGGGCGCCCATCGGCGTCTTCCCGGCTCCTCCCGTCGCGCGCGTTGTTTGAATCGATTAAAGATTTGGAACAGACGCTTGAAGCGCGGGGAAACTTAGGCCACAGTGACATAGAAAGCGCTTGCCGAGCGCGGGACGTACCGCTCGGCTCGCGCTTCACCAATGACGTTTCACGGGTGCGTCTCCCGGTGCCACCGGGCCGCCGCCACGGACAGCGGTCACCGGCGTGCGCGCCGCCCGGCCCTGGGGTGTCATGAGGATCTGAGGCGATCTTGGACCGGATCCTCGGGAGGCGCCATGCGCGGAGCCCAGCACGTCCTGCGTGCCCGGTGTGTGCTGTGCGCCCTCTGCGTGACCGCCGTCCCGGCCGTCGCGGGCTGCGGCGGCGGCTCCGGCCCGGCCGAGGGCATCGTCCGCTCCTCCTGGGGCGATCCGCCGAACCCGCTGGAGCCCGCCAACACCAACGACGTCCAGGGCGGCAAGGTCCTCGACATGATCTTCCGGGGGCTCAAGCGGTACGACCCGGCCACCGGTGAGGCCGAGGACGCGCTCGCGGACCGCATCACCACCGACGACCAGCGCACGTACGCCGTCACCATCAAGAAGGGGCGGCGCTTCGGCAACGGCGAGAAGGTCACCGCGAAGTCCTTCGTGGACGCCTGGAACTACGGGGCCCTGCTCGACAACAAGCAGCGCAACGCCTACTTCTTCGAGTACATCGAGGGGTACGACAAGGTCCACCCCGCCACCGGCCGCCCCACCGCCCGGACCCTCTCCGGGCTGCGGGTGACGGGGGAGCGGACCTTCACCGTCCGGCTCACCCAGAAGTTCTCCTCCTGGCCCAAGACGCTCGGCTACAACGCCTACGCGCCGCTGCCCCGCGCCTTCTTCACCGACCACGAGGCCTGGCTGAGGAAGCCCGTCGGCAACGGCCCCTACCAGGTGCGGTCGTACGACAAGGGCGCGGTCATGAAGCTGCGGGCCTGGGGCGGTTATCAGGGCCCCGACAAGGCCCGTAACAAAGGGGTCGACCTCCGCGTCTACACCGACAGCAACACCGCCTACACCGATCTCCAGGCGGGCAACCTCGATCTGGTGGACGACGTCCCGGCCCAGCAGCTGAAGTTCGTCCGCTCCGACCTCGGCAACCGCTACATCAACCGGCCCGCCGGGATCATCCAGACCCTCACCTTCCCCATGTACGACCGGGCGTGGAGCGGGCCCGCGCGGGCCAAGCTGCGCCGCGGCATCTCCATGGCGATCAACCGCGCGCAGATCACCGACCGGATCTTCCGCGGCACCCGCACCCCCGCCACCGACTGGACCTCCCCGGTGCTGCGCCGGCAGGGCGGCTACCAGCCCGGGTTGTGCGGGGACGCCTGCACCTACGACCCGGACCGGGCGCGCAAGCTGATCCGGGAGGGCGGCGGGCTGCCCGGCGGCCGGATGACCATCACGTACAACGCCGACACCGGCTCCCACAAGGACTGGGTCGACGCCGTGTGCAACAGCGTCAACACCGTGCTGCGCAGCGACCGGGCGTGCGTCGGCAAACCGGTCGGCACCTTCGCCGACTACCGCAACAAGATGGCCGGGAAGCGGATGACCGGCCCGTTCCGGGCGGGCTGGCAGATGGACTACCCGCTGATCCAGAACTTCCTCCAGCCGCTGTACTACACGGACGCCTCCTCCAACGACGGCCACTGGAGCAGCGCCGGCTTCGACCGGCTGGTGAACCGGGCCAACGCCGCCCCCGCCGACACCGCGGCCATCACCGCCTTCCAGGACGCCGAGAAGATCCTCGCCCAGCAGATGCCCGCGATCCCGCTGTGGTACCAGAACGGCAGCGCGGGCTACGCCTCCCGGCTCCACGACGTGACGCTGAACCAGTTCAGCGTGCCCGTCTACCACCAGATCAGGGTCGGCTGAGCCATGAGCCGCTATGTGCTGCGGCGGCTGCTGCAGATGATCCCGGTCTTCCTCGGCGCCACCTTCCTGATCTTCTTCATGGTCTACGCGCTCGGCGACCCGGTCGCCGCCCTGTTCGGCGACAAGGCCCCCGACCCCGCCACGGCGGCCCGCATCCGCAAGGACCTCTACCTCGACGAACCGCTGTGGAGCCAGTACGTCCACTACATGGGGCAGGTCTTCGGCGGACACTTCGGCACCGCCTTCAACGGACAGCCCGTCACCGAGCTGATGGCCGGGGCCTTCCCCGTGACCCTGCGGCTCACCGCCGTCGCCGTCGTCTTCGAGATGGCGCTCGGCATCACCCTCGGCGTGCTCGGCGGACTGCGCCGCGGCCGGGGCCTGGACACCTCGGTGCTGCTGCTCACCCTGGTCGTGGTGTCCATCCCGACGTTCGTCAGCGGCACCGTGCTGCAGTACCTGTTCGGCGTGCGGTGGGGCTGGGCCCGGCCGTCCGTCGCGCCCGAGGCGCCGTTCACCGAACTGCTACTGCCCGGCGTGGTGCTGGGGCTGGTGTCCCTCGCGTACACCACCCGCCTCACCCGGACCTCGCTGGTGGAGAACGCCCGCGCCGACTACGTCCGTACCGCCGTCGCCAAGGGGCTGCCGCGCCGCCGGATCGTCGTCCGGCACCTCCTGCGCACCTCGCTGATCCCGGTGGTGACCTTCATCGGCACCGATGTCGGCGCGCTCATGGGCGGGGCCATCGTCACCGAGCGGATCTTCAACATCCATGGCGTGGGCTACCAGCTCTACCAGGGCATCCTGCGCCAGAACTCGCCGACCGTGGTCGGCTTCGTCACCATCCTGGTGATCGTCTTCCTGCTCGCCAATCTGCTCGTCGACCTCCTCTACGCCGTGCTCGACCCGAGGATCCGGTATGCCTGAGCCCTTTGAACCCCTTGAGTCTTGTGAAACGTGCTCCGATACGCCCTCGGACCAGCCGGTGGACCTCGCCGCCACCGGCACCGCGACCCTGCGCGGCGGGCCGCGGAGCCGACCGTGGCGCCGCCGCCCCCTCCCGCGCCTGCGCGTGCGCCCGAGCCGCGCCGCGCGCCGCGCGGCCGCCGCGGGCCCGGGGCAGGGCTCCCGCGGGCTGTGGTCCGACGCCTGGCACGATCTGCGCCGCAACCCCGTCTTCGTCCTCTCCGCGCTGGTCATCCTCTTCCTCGTCACCATCGCGATCTGGCCGCAGCTGATCGCGGACGGCAATCCGTACCAGGGCAACCTGGCCAAGGCGCAGGACGGCCCGGCCCCCGGCCACCCCTTCGGCTTCGACCTCCAGGGCCGGGACGTCTACACCCGCACCGTCTACGGCGCCCGCGCCTCCATCACCGTCGGCATCTGCGCCACCGCGGGCGCCGCGCTGCTCGGCAGCGTGCTCGGCGGCCTCGCCGGATTCTTCGGCGGCTGGTGGGACGCGCTGCTCTCGCGGATCGCCGACGTCTTCTTCGGCATCCCGATCCTGCTCGGCGGGCTGGTCTTCCTGTCGGTGGTCACCAGCGGTTCGGTGTGGCCGGTGGTCGGCTTCATCGTGCTGCTGGGCTGGCCGCAGATCTCCCGTATCGCCCGCGGCTCGGTGGTCACCGTCAAGCAGCAGGACTACGTGCTCGCGGCGCGCACCCTCGGGGCGAGCAACGGCCGGATGCTGCTGCGCCACATCGCGCCCAACGCCGTCGCCCCCGTGATCGTCGTCGCGACCATCGCGCTCGGCACGTACATCGCGCTGGAGGCCACCCTGTCCTTCCTCGGCGTGGGGCTGAAACCGCCCACCGTCTCCTGGGGCATCGACATCTCGTCCGCGTCCACCCAGATCCGCAACGCCCCGCACATGCTGCTGTGGCCCGCGGGCGCGCTCAGCATCACCGTGCTCGCGTTCATCATGCTCGGCGACGCGGTGCGCGACGCCCTCGACCCGAAGCTGCGCTAGCCGTGGCCCGCCTGCTGGACGTACGGGACCTGCGCGTCGCCTTCCGCACCCGCGACGGCGTCGCCGAGGCCGTCGGCGGGGTGAGCTACGCCGTCGACGCCGGGCGGACGCTGGCCGTGCTGGGCGAGTCGGGGTCGGGGAAGTCCGTCACCGCCCAGGCCATCATGGGCATCCTCGACTCCCCGCCCGCCTTCGTCACCGGCGGCAAGGTGTTCTTCCAGGGACGCGATCTGCTCACCCTCGGCCGCGAGGAGCGCCGCCGGATCCGCGGCGCCAAGATGGCGATGATCTTCCAGGACGCGCTGTCCGCCCTCAACCCGGTGCTCCCGGTGGGCGCCCAGCTCGCCGAGATGTACCAGGTGCACCGCGGCATGTCGCGCAAGGACGCCCGGGCGCGGGCCGTCGAGCTGATGGACCGGGTCCGCATCCCGGCTGCGGCGGCGCGGGCCGGGGACTATCCGCACCAGTTCTCCGGCGGGATGCGCCAGCGCATCATGATCGCCATGGCGATCGCGCTGGAGCCGGAGCTGATCATCGCCGACGAGCCGACCACAGCGCTCGACGTCACCGTCCAGGCCCAGGTCATGGATCTGCTGGCGGAGCTGCGCCGCGAGTACGCCATGGGGCTCATCCTCATCACCCACGACCTGGGCGTGGTCGCCGACGTCGCCGACACCATCGCCGTGATGTACGCGGGCCGGATCGTGGAGACCGCGCCGGTGCGCGACCTGTACCGGCGCCCCGCCCACCCGTACACCCGCGGGCTGCTCGACTCCATCCCGCGCGTGGATCAGCGGGGCGGCGAGCTGTACGCGATCAAGGGGCTGCCGCCCAGCCCGCTCGCGCTCCCCCCGGGCTGCCCGTTCAGCCCCCGCTGCCCGCGCGCCCGCGATCTGTGCCGCACCGACCGGCCGCCGCTGTACGAGGTGACGGACACCGGGGCGACGGACGCGAAGGCGGGCGGGCGGGCCAGCGCCTGCCACTTCTGGAAGGAGGAGCTGCATGGCCTCGACCCCCTCGACCCCCTCGGCACCGCCGGTACCGTCGGCCCCCTCGGCGGCTGACCCGGCCCCGCCCGTCCTCGAAGTACGCGGCCTCGCCAAGCTCTATCCGCTCACCCGCGGCGTCCTCATCAAGCGGCGGACCGGCGCGGTGCGGGCGGTCGACACGGTCTCCTTCGACCTGCGGCGCGGCGAGACCCTCGGCGTCGTCGGCGAGTCCGGCTGCGGCAAGTCCACCCTCGCCCGGCTGCTGGTCGGCCTGGAGCGGCCGACCGCCGGTTCGATCCGCTACCGGGGCGAGGACATCGCGCGGCTGTCCGGGCGCGCCCTGCGGGCCGTTCACCGCAACATCCAGATGGTCTTCCAGGACCCGTACACCTCGCTCAACCCCCGCATGACGGTGGCCGACATCGTCGGCGAGCCGTACGAGATCCACCCCGAGGCCGCCCCCAGGGGCGACCGCCGCCGGGCGATCCAGGACCTGCTGGACGTCGTCGGCCTCGACCCCGAGCACATCAACCGCTATCCGCACCAGTTCTCCGGCGGCCAGCGCCAGCGCATCGGCATCGCCCGCGGCCTCGCCCTGCGCCCCGAGATCATCGTCGCGGACGAGCCGGTGTCGGCGCTGGACGTCTCGGTGCAGGCGCAGGTGGTCAACCTGCTCGAACGCCTCCAGGACGAATTCGGCCTCGCCTACGTCTTCATCGCCCACGACCTGTCCGTGGTCCGGCACATCTCCGACCGGGTCGCCGTGATGTACCTGGGCCGCTTCGCGGAGACCGGCACCGGCACCGAGATCTACGACCATCCGACCCACCCGTACACCCAGGCCCTGTTGTCCGCCGTCCCCGTTCCCGACCCCGAGGCCCGCGCCCGCCACCGGCGCATCCTGCTCACCGGCGACGTCCCCTCCCCGGCCGACCCGCCCACCGGCTGCCGCTTCCGCACCCGCTGCTGGAAGGCGCGGCCCCACTGCGCGGCGCAGACGCCGGCGCTGGCGGCGCCGCCGGACCTGACGGGCGGCGCCGCCCACCCGTCGGCGTGCCACTTCGCGGAGGAGCGCGCCCCGGTCGGCTAGGGGGTGGCCGGGCGCCTACGATCCGGACCATGCCGCAGAACGACCTCCAGCGCGCCGTCGACTTCCGGCTGCTCTTCGCCCGCCGCCAGTCCGCCGAGGTCAGGCCGGTGCCGGGCGGGTTCCTGGTACGGCACGACGGTTACGCGCGCTCGCACGAGCACAACCAGATCCACATCGACGGGCCCGTCGAGCCGACGCGGCTTCCGGCCGTCGCCGACGCGGCCATGGCCGGGATGCCGCATCGCCGGATCACCGTGTACGACGACCGGCTCGGGCTCGCCGCCGCGCCGGCGCTGGCCCTGGCGGGGTACGAGCACGGGGTCGAGGTGGTCATGACCCACACCGGGCCGGTGCCGGAGCCGGAGCGGCACGACGTCATGGAGCTGGACCTGGGGCCCGCTCCGTACGGCCCGCTGTGGCGGGCCCTGGCGGCGCAGCAGCGCCGGTGGATGCCGGACGCGGACGAGGAGACGGTGCGCCAGCTCGTGGGACGGCGCGAGGCCCGGCGGAACGGGGCCGAGGCGGTGTCCTTCCTGGCCGCCCACGAGGAGAACGGCGACGTCGTCGCCTGGGCCGACCTCTACCTGGAGCCCGCCGACGGCATCGCCCAGATCGAGGAGGTGGCCGCCGCCGAACCCTTCCGCCGCCGCGGCCACGCGAACGCCGTGCTGTCCGGCGCCCTCCGGCGCGCGTCGGCCGCCGGCTGCGCCCTGCGCTTCCTGGTGGCCGACGGCGAGGACTGGCCGCGGCTGTGGTACGCCCGCCGCGGCTTCGTCCCCGTCGGCCGCGCCCACGTCTTCTCGCGTTTCCGCTGAGGGCCCGCGCCGCCCGTCAGCGGCCGGCGAGGAGCCCGAGCGTGTCGATCACGCGGTTCGAGAAGCCCCACTCGTTGTCGTACCAGGCGACCACCTTGATGTGGCGGCCGTCGACGCGGGTGAGGGCCGAGTCGAAGATGGCCGAGGCCGGGTTGCCGGTGATGTCGGACGACACGAGCGGGTCGTCCGAGTACTCCAGGACGCCGGAGAGCGGGCCCTGCGCCGCCGCCCGGTACGCCGCCAGCACGTCGTCGCGCGTCACGTCGCGGGCGACGGTCGTGTTGAGCTCGACGATCGAACCGACCGGCACCGGCACGCGGATCGAGTCGCCCGACAGCTTGCCGTCGAGGTTCGGCAGCACGAGGCCGATCGCCTTGGCGGCGCCCGTCGTGGTCGGCACGATGTTGACACCGGCGGCGCGGGCGCGGCGGGCGTCCCGGTGCGGGCCGTCCTGGAGGTTCTGCTCCTGCGTATAGGCGTGCACCGTCGTCATGAAGCCGTGCTCGATACCGGCCAGCTCGTCGAGGACCGCGGCCAGCGGCGCGAGCGCGTTGGTGGTGCAGGAGGCGTTCGAGACGATCGTGTGCAGCTCCGGGTCGTACGCGTCGGTGTTGACCCCGTAGGCGAGCGTGACGTCGGCGCCGTCCGACGGGGCGCTGACGAGGACCTTCCTCGCGCCCGCGTCGAGGTGGGCGCGGGCGGCCTTGGCCGAGGTGAAGCGGCCGGTGGACTCCAGCGCGACATCGACGCCGAGTTCGGACCAGGGCAGCAGCGCCGGATCGCGCTCGGCGAGCACCTTGACGCGCCGGCCGTCGACGACGAGGGTGTCGCCGTCGACGGTCACCGGGCGGCCGAGCCGGCCGGCCGTGGAGTCGTAGGCGAGGAGCCGGGCGAGGGTGGCGGGCTCGGTGAGGTCGTTGACGGCGACGATCTCGAGGTCGGTGTCGCGTTCGAGCAGGGCGCGCAGCACGTTGCGCCCGATGCGGCCGAATCCGTTGATGGCGACGCGAGTCATGAATGCCCCTTGGTGTCTCTGCGGCTCTGGGTTCGTCACCAGCCTCGCGGGCGGAATCCGGTGGTGGCAGTGGCGTGAGCGCCACGGTTCACAAGGATCGCGCCACGGGGCTATTCGCCCAGCGTGAAGGTGCGCCGGTACTCGCTCGGCGTGGTGCCGAGGATGCGCTGGAAGTGGAGCCGCAGATTGGCGCCGGTGCCGAGCCCGACATCGGCGGCGATCTGCTCGACGCTCCGCTCCGAACGTTCCAGCAGCTCACGGGCCACGTCGATGCGGGCGCGCATGACCCACTGCATCGGGGTGTACCCGGTGTCCTCGGCGAAGCGCCGCGAGAACGTGCGCGCCGAGACGGCCGCGTGCCGGGCGAGGGTTTCGAGGCTGAGGGGCTCGCCGAGCCGGTGCAGCGCCCACTCCCGGGTCGCGGCGAACCGCTCGCCCAGCGGCTCGGGCACGCCGCGCGGCACGTACTGCGCCTGACCGCCGCTGCGGTAGGGGGCCGCGACCAGCCGCCGGGCCGCGTGATTCGACGCCGCCACCCCGAGGTCGCCGCGCAGAATGTGCAGACACAGATCGATCCCCGAGGCCGCACCGGCGGAGGTCAGCACGCTGCCCTCGTCGACGAACAGGACGTTCTCGTCGACCTGGACGAGCGGATGCTTCGCCGCGAGCGCCCGGGTGTAGTGCCAGTGCGTCGTGGCGCGCTTGCCGTCGAGCAGGCCCGTGGCGGCGAGCGCGAAGGCCCCCGTCGAGATGGCGGCGAGCCGCGCGCCCCGGGCGTGGGCGGCGACCAGCGCGTCGCGGACGGCCCCCGGCGGATCGTCGCGGTCCGGGAACCGGTAGCCGGGGATGAACACGATGTCGGCCCACGCGAGCGCGTCGAGGCCCTGGGCGACGTGGTACGACAGGCCGTCGCCCCCCGTCACCAGCCCGGGCGCCGCGCCGCACACCCGCACCTCGTACGGCATGCTCGCCCGGGTCGTGAACACCTGCGCGGGAATGCCGACGTCGAGCGGTTTGGCGCCGTCGAGCACGAGGACGGCGACGCGACGGAGGCGGGAGGCTGGCACGGGAACAGGCTACGCGGGGAGGCTAGCGGTCTGCCGAGGTCAGGGCCCGTTCGATGCCCCGGGGGAGACCGGGCCGGCCGTTGCCCAAGCCGTCGAGCGCGGTCCGGCCTCGGTGACCTCCTGTCAAGGTTCTCCGACACGCCATGCCTCGCCGTCCCACCTGTAGACGGGCAGTCCGTCGGCCGGGGTGGTGCGGAAGGGGCGTCCCCTGTCCGTGATCGTCGTGGTGCCGGAGGCGGCGCCGTCCGACCAGTGGAGCCGGCCGGTCCAGGTGCACGCGCAGTGCTGTGTCGACACGTCGATTTCGAGCTCGACGGGAGAGGCGGACGTCACCTGGTACGGGAAGGCCAGAGGGCTCGTCCGGACGCCGTCCCCGCGCTCCGCGCCCGGGACCCGACGGAGCGGGGATTCGCCGCCTCCACCGCACCTCTAGCTGACCAGCCGAGGGTCGAGCACCGTGCCTGTCATGGGCTTGGCGCGCTTGACGATGCGCACGGTGAAGTCCTCGAGGACGATGGTGCGGCCGCTCCGCCCCGACACCCTGAGGCCGAGCCTGAGGGCGTTCGGTGCCGCGCCCCCGAAGGCGTACGGGTCCCGGTCCCAGGTCGTCCCGTGCCGGCTGGGCCGCTCCCCGGGTACGTAGTCGGCCAGCCGGGCCGTCGGCGTGGGAAAGACCCACCCGCCGCCCGTGCCGCAACCGCTGTCGAGGTGCGGCGTGGCCTCCACCGTGACCATCGGCCCCTCACCGCTCGGGCTCGTCTCGGCCGTGGGCTGCGAATCGCGCGGCTCCGTGCGGACCGGTACGAACTGATCGATCAGGGGTTCCCCCGCGTACCGCAATGCGGCCCCGGCCAGTTCCTCCCCCCATACGACCATGCCGCCGACCAGCCCCAGCGGCAGCAGCCACGCCAGCCACCCGGCCCACTGCGGCCGCCTCCTGCCAGGCGTCATGGCGCCCCCCGCCCATGTATGACTGACCGTCAGGCAGATGCCCGTGACGGTCCATCGTCAAACGGGGCGAGGCCGCTGCGCGTGGCTACGCGATGAGGCCGTCGAACTCTCCGGCCTTGGCGGCGCGAGGGCGGCTCGGGATCAGCGCTGCGTGCGGCTCGCCCACACCGGGGCGCCCGCGTCGTTGTACAGGCAGAAGTTGCCGTCGTTCTGGATTTTCACGCTTGTGGCGTGCAGATCCATCCCCGTCGCCCAGACCGCGTTGTGGTCGCGGTCGTAGAGCACGAAGTTCCCGTCGGTCTGCAGGGTGGCGCAGTTGCCGCGGCCCAGGGCGTCCGGAGCGGCCCAGACGGCCTGCCCGTCCCGGTACACGACCAGGTTGCCGTCCTGTTGCATCCGCAGCTCGGTACGCCCGTCGCGCGAGGGCCAGCTCGCACCCATGCACAGTTCGCTGTTCGGTCCCCAGGCGGCGTCTCCCGCGCTCCCCGCGGCGCTCTTCTTGTCCTTGGGCTTCGCGGACGTCCGCTTGGGGGACGGTTTGTGCGCGGCGTTGGTCGGCTTGGCGGACTTCGGGCCCTTGGACGGGAGCGGGGAGCGGGCCGCAGGGGGCGGCGCACTCGCCGTGGACTCCTTGGACTTCGGTTTCTTCTGCGGGCTCCGGCTGGGTTCCGGGGAGGCCGCCTCGTACACCCCGGCACGCGCGCCTTCGCGTTCGAGTACCTTCGTCGCCGCCTTCGAGTCGTCCCGGCCGTCCTTCTCCGAGGAGCCGAGCTTCCCCGCCACCACGAGCAGCGGCACGGCCAGCAAGAGCGCTCCGACGATCGCGGCCCCCGCGAGCACCGGCCGGCGCGGACCGCCCGGCGGCTGCGCCGGTCCCGGTGTCCCGGCGGACGGCCCCGGGCCGCCCGCCGTGGCGGTTTCCGCGAGGCTTCCGCCGTCGTGCTCCTCGGTCCGTGAGGCGCGGGAGGCCTCCTCGGCCGATGCCGATGCCGATGCCGATGCGGAAGCCGGAGCCGATGCCGGAGTGGATGTCGAGGCCGGAGCCGGGGCGGGATCGGCGCCCTTGCCGGCCGCGGACCCGGCCTCGGCCTCCCGGGCCGCGGGGGTGGCCGGTGCCTCCCGCTCGGCGGGTTCCGCCGCCGCGGCCGCGTCTCCCGCGCCGAACGCCGCGCCGGACGCGTCTTGCTTGCGGACAGTCAACTTCCCACCGCATTCCTGAGAGCCGCCCCGCATACGTCTCGCAGCGGGCTGCTCATTAGAAACGCGGCCCCGCGTTCAGGTCAAGCAACTCATGGGAAGCCCCCGGCAGTTGTAGGGGAATCCGGCTTCGGGGACTACGACAGCGCCGGGTCCAGCACGATGTCCTGGTCGCGCGCCTCGGTGGTGGGGGCCTCGGGGAAGTGGCAGGCGGACAGGTGGCCCTCGCGGTTGCCCTCGATGCGCAGCAGCGGCGGCTCCTGCCGCGCGCAGAGGTCCTGGGCCTTCCAGCAGCGGGTGCGGAAGCGGCAGCCGGAGGGCGGGGCGATGGGGGAGGGGACGTCGCCGGCGAGGCGGATGCGTTCGCGGCCCGCGCCGGAGGACGCGTCGTCGCCGTCCATCACCACGGCCGCGTCCGGGACGGCGGACAGCAGGGCGTGGGTGTACGGGTGGCGGGGGCGGCGGTAGATGGAGTCGCGGTCGCCGACCTCCACGATCTTCCCGAGGTACATGACCGCGACGCGCTGCGAGAAGTGCCGTACGACGGCGAGGTCGTGGGCGATGAAGAGGAAGGCGATGCCCAGCTCGCGCTGGAGTTGCCGGAGCAGGTTGACGACCTGGGCCTGGATCGAGACGTCGAGCGCCGAGACCGGCTCGTCGGCGACGATCAGCCGGGGTTCGAGGGCGAGCGCGCGGGCCACCCCGATGCGCTGGCGCTGGCCGCCGGAGAACTCGTGCGGGAAGCGGTTGTAGTGCTCGGGGTTGAGGCCGACGGTCTCCAGCAGCTCGCGCACCCGGGCCTCGCGGCCGCCGGGCGGGCGGATGCCGTTGATCTCCATCGGCCCGGAGATGATGGTGCCGACGGTCTGCCGGGGATTCAGCGAGGAGTACGGATCCTGGAAGATCATCTGGATCTCGGAGCGGACCGGTGCGAGCTGTTTGCGGTCCGCGTGGGTGATGTCCCGCCCCCGGTAGGTGATCCGCCCGGCGGTGGGCTCCAGCAGCCGGGTCAGCAGCCGTCCGGTGGTGGACTTGCCGCAGCCGGACTCGCCGACCAGGCCGAAGCTCTCACCCGCGTGCACGGTCAGGTCGATGCCGTCGACGGCCTGGACGGCGCCCACCTTCCGCCGGAACGGGAAGCCGCCCATGATCGGGAAGTGCTTGGTCAGCTTCTCGGCGACCAGGAGGGGTTCGGGGGTGCCCGATTCGATGCTCATCTGAAGGCGCTCCTTAGCCCAGCCGGGGCTTGATCTGCTCGGTGAAGAGGACCTGGGTCCGCTCGGCGTCCAGATGGCAGGCGGCGCCCCGCCCGTCCGGGAGCGCGGGCCGTATCCCGTGGCACCGCTCGCCGTCCACCTCCGCGGTGTAGCCGCACCGCGGGTGGAAGGGGCAGCCGGGCGGTGGGGCGAGGAGGCTCGGCGGGGTGCCGGGGATGGGGCTGAGCGGTTCGTCGAGGGCGGAGGACAGCCGGGGCATGGAGCCCAGCAGCCCCCAGGTGTACGGGTGCCGGGGCGCCCGCAGCACCTCGCGGACCGTACCGCGCTCCACGGCCCGGCCCGCGTACATCACCAGCAGGTCGTCGGCGGTGTGGGCGACCACGCCCAGGTCGTGGGTGATGAGGATGATCGCGGAGCCGAACTCCTGCTGGAGGTCCTTGAGGAGGTCCAGGATCTGGGCCTGGACGGTGACGTCGAGGGCGGTGGTCGGCTCGTCGGCGATCAGCAGGTCGGGGTCGCACACCAGCGCCATGGCGATCATGGCGCGCTGCCGCATCCCGCCGGAGAACTGGTGCGGATAGTCGTCCACCCGCAGCCGCGGGTTGGGGATGCCGACCTTGTCCAGCATCTCGATGGCGCGCAGCCGGGCGTCCCGCTTGGAGGCGCCGGTGTGTTTGCGGTACGGCTCGGCGATCTGGCGGCCGACCGTGTAGTACGGCGAGAGGGCGGTCAGCGGATCCTGGAAGATCATCGCCATCGTGTTGCCGCGCAGCCTCTCCAGGGTGCGCTCGGGCGCGCCGGTCAGCTCCTGCCCGTCGAGGTGGATCGTGCCGGTGACCGTGGTGGTGCGCGGGTCGTGGAGGCCGAGCACGGTGAGGTTGGTGACGGACTTGCCGGAGCCGGACTCGCCGACGATGCCGAGGGTCCGGCCGCGTTCGAGGCCGAAGGAGAGGCCGTCCACGGCCTTGACGACGCCGTCCTCGGTGGCGAAGCGGACGTGCAGGTCGCGCACCGACAGAAAGGCGCCGTCGGATGGGGTGGGTGTGGTCACGTCGGCGTCCTTCTAGGCGAGGCGTACGCGCGGGTCGATGACGGCGTAGGCGGCGTCGACCAGGATGTTGAACACCACGATGGCCGCGGCGCTGACCAGCATCACGCCCATCAGCATCGGCAGATCGGTCAGCTGGACGGATTCCACGGCGAGCCGCCCGATGCCGTGCAGGGTGAAGGTGTACTCGGTGACCATCGCCCCGCCGAAGAGCGAGCCGAGGTCGATGCCGAAGATGGTGACGATCGGGGCGATGGCGCCGCGCCAGGCGTAGCGGAAGAAGACCGTACGGCTGGACAGCCCCTTGGCCCTGGCCGTACGGACGTGGTCCTCCTGGAGCTGCTCGACCATCTGGGAGCGGGTCATGCGGCTGTAGTTGGCCATGAAGATCAGCGAGAGCACCAGCCAGGGCAGCAGCATCCCGCTGAACCACTTCGCCGGATTGTCGGTGAAGGGGTGGTAGGCGGGCTGCTCCATGATGCCCAGTCCGCTGACGAACCAGGCCAGGCACAGCACGCCGACGAAGTAGATCTGCAGGGAGGCGCCCAGCAGCGACAGCGAGCTGAAGAACTTGTCGATCCAGGTGCCGCGCCGCCAGGCCGCGACCATCCCGATACCGATGCCGCAGACCAGGAACACCGCGGCGCCGCCGATGGCGAGCGAGAGGGTGGTGGGGAAGCGGTCGACGATGGTGCCCCACACCGGCTCCTGGCTGACGAAGGAGTAGCCGAAGCAGGGCGCGGAGCAGTGCCCGACCGCGAAGTCGCGCCCGGCGACGATCCCGACCATGAACTTCCCGTACTGCACCGGGACCGGCTGGTCCAGGCCCAGGTTCTTGTTGATGATCGCGAGCGAGGCGGGATCGCAGCTCTTGCCGCAGGCCAGCCGGGCGGGCTCGGCGGGCAGGGCGAAGAAGAGGAAGAAGGTGATCGCGCTGATCAGCAGGAGGATCAGAAACGCGCCGAGGGACCGGCGGGCGAGGAATCTCAACATGGCGTCATGGATCTTCCGGTCGGGGCGGGTACCGGCCGCGCCGCGGCGCCGGATGGTACGGCGGTGACGGCGCGGCCGGGCTCCTGATCGAGCTGGTACCAGCGGCTACTTGATGAACACGGCCGTCGGGTCCACGGCCCCGTAGATCGGGTTCCACTTCGTTCCGCCGATGCCGGAGCCCCAGAGGGTGAACAGCCGGTTGTAGAAGGTCGGGACCGCGGGCACCTGGTCGGTGAGGACCTTCTCGCTGAGCTTGATCCACTCCGTGGTGGCCTTGTTCAGGTCACCGACCTTGGCGATACGGCTGATCTCCTTGTTGACCGCCGGGACGTTCAGATGGCTGTAGTTCGCCGAGCCGTTGTAGACGTTCTCTCCGCCGTAGGTTGGAGGGACGACGGTCGAGGCGGACGGCCAGTCGGCGGACCAGGAGGATCGGTAGAGGTCGTACTTGTTGTCCACCTTGCCGATCTGGCTGTAGTACGTCGTCTGGTCGATCTCCTTCTTCTGGACCGTGAATCCGGCCCGCTCCAGGGCCTGCTGGACGACGACCGAGGCGTCCTGGTGGGTGTCGCCGTTGCCGTACGCGTAGACCAGCTCGTAGCCCTCCTCGCCGGCCTCCTTCAGCAGCTCCTTCGCCTTCTTGGCGTTGCCGCCGGGGTATTTCTTCTTCTGGAACGGGTCGAAGCCGGGGTCGTAGCCCTTGAGCGTCGGGCCGACCAGACCGCCCGCGACCTCACCGCCCTTCGGGCCGCCGAACTGCTGGAGGTACTGGCCGCTGGGGAACGCCCAGGCGATCGCCTCGCGCACCTTCTTGTTCTTGACCCGGTCCGTATTGATCGAGACGACGTCCACGAAGGGCTGGGTCTCGGTCATCGACCGGGCCATCGCGTCCTTGTTCTTGAGGACCGCCGAGATCTGCGAGGGATCGACGGCGTTGGTCCAGGTCATGCCGTTCTTGTCGGCGCCCTTGTCGGCCACCAGACGGCGGGTGGAGTCCACCCACTGATGGCCGAAGGAGACATCGAAGGTGTTCACGTACTGATGGCGTATCGGATCGGTCCTGGGATCCCACTGGTCGTTCTTGACGAACTGGATGCCCTTGCCCGGCTTGAAGTTCTTGATCTTGTACGGACCGCTGGCCACCGGCGCCTTGTCGTACTTCTCCTTGGTGTCCTTGCCGGGCGGCACCGCGCCGATGTTGGGCATGGCCACGGCGAACGGCACCTCGGCCCGCGGCTGGTCGAAGTGGAAGACGATCGTCTTCGCGTCCGGGGTGTCCAGCACCGACTTCGGCAGGTGCTTGCCCTTGTACGGGCCGTCCGGCAGCGCCTTGCGGTACTTCTGGCCCTCGCCCGAGAGCCACTGCTGCAGATAGGTCGGGCCGTTGGTCTGATACGGCGCGTAGAGCCGCTCGACGGCGTGCCGGACGTCCTTGGAGGTGATCGGCGAGCCGTCCTCGAACTTCAGCCCGTCCTTGAGCGTGTACGTCCACGTCCGGCCGCCGTCGGAGGACTTGCCGGTGTCGGTCGCCAGGTCGCCGACCACCTCGACCTTCCCGGTCTTGTCGTCGATCCGGTAGTTCGTCAGCGTCCGGTTGTAGAGGGTCTGCATGATCAGCTCATCGCTGACATAGATCTGTCCCGGATCCAGATGCTCGAACGCGTCGCGCTGGAGCACCGACACCGTGCCGCCCTTCTTCGCGCCCGGCAGCTCCTTGGCGGGCCCGGTGGAGTCGGCGGCGCTGCCCAGGGCGATCCCCTGGGCCTTCATCTTCGGTTCCCTGGAGTCATCGGTCCCCGAGCCGCCCCCGCTGCTGCACGCCGAGAGCGCCAGCGCGCCCGCGGCCAGGGCGACGGCGTAGGTACGTGCTCTGCGCCTGCTGTTCAACGTCATGGTGGTGAATGCACCTGCCTCGCTGGACCTCGTCGGACGGAACACTTGCCGTTCTCTGCGTCTGCCGTGCGGCGCCGGTCAGCGCCTGGTCTTCGGGTCCATGGCGTCCCGGACCGAGTCCCCGAGCAGGTTGAAGGCGACGACGAAGATCACCATGGCGATGCCGGGGAAGAACATGTAGGTGATGTCGCCCTCGTAGAAGTTGGCGCCCTTGGCGAACATCCGGCCCCAGTCGGGGGTCGGCTCGACCACCCCGACGCCGAGGAACGACAGGGCCGCCTCCGTCGTCACGAAGTTCGGCAGCATCAGCGTGGACTGCACCAGGATCGGCGTGCCCAGATTGGGCAGCAGCTCCTTGCGGACGATCCGCCACGGCGAGGCCCCCGTCACCTTCGCGGCCTCGACGAACTCGCGCTCCCGCAGCGACAGCACCTGACCGCGCAGCAGCCGGGCCAGCTGCATCCAGCCCAGCAGCCACAACACCGTGACCAGGGCCGTCACCCGGAAATAGGTCGGGGTCTCCTTCTGCGGGCTGACGAACAGCGCGGTGACCACCGGCATGAAGGCGACGAAGAACAGCTGCTGCGGAAAGGACAGCAGCAGATCGATCAGCCGCCCCAGGAAGTAGTCCGTGCGCCCGCCCAGATAGCCCGCGACGACGCCGACGACGATGCCGGTGATCGTGGACAGCAGCGTCGCGGCCAGCCCGATCAGCAGCGAGGTACGGATGCCGTACACCAGCTGCGTCAGCACGTCCCGGCCGAGCTTGGGCTCGATGCCGAACCAGAACTCGCCGTCGATGCCGCCGTTGGGCTTCGTCGGATAGCCGGTGAGCGGATCCAGCAGCTCGGGCCGGTCGAGGCCGTACGTCGTGTACGGATCCTTGCCGTACAGCGAGGAGATCACCGGGGCCAGCACGGCGACGGCGAAGAAGAACAGCACGACGCAGGCGGAGACCACGCCCGTGCGGTCACGCTTGAAGCGCCGCCACATCAGCTGACGGGGGCTTAAGCCGGCCGGCCGGCCGCCCGGTCCGCCCTCGTCGGCCTGCGCGCTCTTCCCGGCCACGGTGAGCTGGGATGGACTGGTCATCGCGTAGCGCCCCCCATGGTGATCCGCCCCGGTACACACCGCCAACTCGGTTTATCTACCCGCGTTGTGGCGGGTTGAGCGGACTTTCGCAACGGATTCACGGCCGGGTCAAGGGGCGGGCGAGCGCGGATGTGCCCGGCCTCGGAGTCTTGAGCGAACATTTGGCAGATCGAGGTCAGGACGTGCTTGACAGCGATCGCGAAGTGCCCACAAAGCATGAGCACTGTGGAGAAAACGCGTTAACGCACAGGCAACTCGACCGACGTCACACCGATATACGGACGCGCCAGGCTGAACTGCGTACGGCCGTGCGGGTGCCGTAAACCGGCCGGGGCGCACCATGTCGCCCCGGCCGGCATCCGGTTGGTCACGATCCGCGCACTTCTTCAGATTTCTTTGTGCTTCTTCGCCTCGCGACGATTGCCCGGGGTGTGCGGTGGGGGAAACCTACGGCTATGGGGCAGGGACGGATACTCACACGCGGAGCGCGTGTTTTCGGCGCACTCGTCTGCGCGGTGCTCGGAATGATCTCGCTGGCGTGGATCGTCCGGGACCTGGACGAGGCGGACAAGGCGAGTCATCTGTGGTGGACATGGTCCGGACTGCCGTTCCGGGCCTCGGGGAGCCTCTTCGGCTCGTCCCTCGTCGACCTGGTCCTGCTCGTCCTGTGCGTCGTGGTCGGGATCTCCGCGCCGCGCTCACCGGCCGCCGCGGGGGCGCTCGGCGCGGTCGCGGCCGTGACCCTCGTCCTGCGGCTGCCGAGCCTGTGGAACCTCAACGCGGACTGGATGCAGGGCATCCCCGACGACCTCAAGACGCGGGCCGATCTGAGCGCCTGGGCCGGGGTGGTGCTCGCGGGGCTGCTGCTGGCCACCGTCGCCGCGGCCCGGCGCCCCGCCGACGGGTACGCCGCGTCCCCCGCCGACCGGCCGCCCGGGCGGCCGGGTCCGGGGGCCGCCGTGACGGCGGCGCTGCTGCTGGGCGCGGCGGGCGCGGTCCTGGGCGCCTGGCAGATCTACTGGGCGCAGAAGGCGCACTGGGACATCTACAAGTACCAGCTGACCGGCAAGCACACCCTGGTCACGCTGCTCTCGCCGCCCGCCGCCTGGGAGAGCTGGGCCCTCGTCGCGTTCTGCCTGGCGGCCGCCGTGGCCGCGTCGGCCCGGGCGCCGCTGTCCCGGCCGCTGGGGATGGTGGCCGCGGTGCTGGTGCTGGCGACCGGGGTGAGCGAGACCTCGCTCTACGCCAGGCTGAAGTACCTCGAGCACCTCGGCGACCTGCCGACGGTCGGGGTGCTGTCGGTGCTCACCGCGTTCTTCGAACTGCTCGCGGGGCTGGTCGCGCTGATCGTGCTGGCCCGGCGGGGCGGGACGGACACCCCGGCCCCGGCATACGGTGCGGGGGCGTACGAGCCGGGGGCGTACGGCGGCTACGGCGGCACCGGATACGCGCCGCCGCCCGCCGCCCCGCCGGGCTACGCCCCGCCCCCGCCCGCCGCGCCGCCCACGGCGCCGCCGCCTCCGCCGTCCCCGCCGCCGGGCTGGTGAGTCAGCTCAGCCCGAGCGACCGCCTGAGGAAGTCGACCTGGAGCAGGAGCAGGTTCTCGGCCACCTGCTCCTGCGGGGTCATGTGCGTCACCCCGGACAGCGGCAGCACCTCGTGTGGGCGGCCCGCGGCCAGCAGGGCCGAGGAGAGCCGCAGCGAGTGGGCGACGACCACGTTGTCGTCCGCCAGCCCATGGATGATCATCATGGGGCAGGCCGGGCCCTCCGCCGCGCCGGACAGCCCCTCGTCCGTCACCAGCGAGTTCGCCGCGTACACCGCCGGCTGCTCGTCGGGGTGGCCCAGATAGCGCTCCGTGTAGTGGGTGTCGTACAGCCGCCAGTCGGTGACCGGCGCGCCCACCACCGCCGCGTGGAAGACGTCGGGCCGGCGCAGCGCGGCGAGCCCGGCGAGGTAGCCGCCGTAGGACCAGCCGCGGATGGCGACCCGGCCGAGGTCCAGCGGATAGCGCCCGGCGAGCGCGGTGAGCGCCTCGACCTGGTCCTCCAGGGTGACGGCCGCGAGATCGTCGCGGACGGCCTTCTCCCAGCCGGGGGAGCGCCCGGGGGTGCCGCGCCCGTCGGCGACGATCACGGCGAAGCCCTGGTCGGCGAACCACTGCGAGGTGACGTACGCGTTGTGGGCGGCGACCACGCGCTGGCCGTGCGGTCCGCCGTAGGGGTCCATCAGGACCGGCAGCGGCCCGTCGCCCTCGGCGTACCCGGTCGGCAGCAGCACCGCGCAGGGGATGTCGTGCTTGCCCGCGAAGGTGAGCCGCGGCCGCGCGGTGATGACCGGGGTCTCGGCGTACGAGGCGATCTCGGCGACCGTCTCCGCGGCCCCGTGGTCCGCGGCCCGCAGCAGCTCCGTCCGGGCGCCGGGCCGGGCGAGACCGGCGTGGGTGAGCGCGATGAGCCGGTCGCCGCGGGTGGCGGAGTGCACGGCGGGGAAAGGCCGCTTGCCGACCGGCTCCCAGCCGCCCTGGTCGCCGCTGCCGCGGAACCAGGCGCGGTACACGTCGATCTCGCCGGGCCCCTCGGGCAGCGCGGCCTCGGCGCCGGGGGAGGCGGAGAACAGCACGTCGTCCTCGCCGACGGAGAGCACCGCGCGCACCTGGAGGGCGCCCGAGGTGAGCTTGCGGTCGCCGACCATCAGGGCCCGGGCGCCGCCCTCGTCCGCGATCCGCACGAGCCGCCCGTCGGGCGTCCAGGCGGGCACGCCGGGGAAAAGATCCAGCCATACCGCGTCCTCGTCGGCGTGCACGGTGCTGGTCCGCCCGGTCGCGGTGTCCACGGCCAGGTACCGCTGGCCGCGCTGGTCCCGGGCCTGGACGAGGAGCAGCGGCGGACCGTAGGCCGACCAGTGCACCCGGGCGAGGTAGGGGTATCGCTGCCGGTCCCACTCGACCTCCGTACGGGAGCCGTCCAGGCCCAGCAGGACCAGCCGCACCTCGGCGTCGGCGGTCCCGGCGGCCGGGTAGGCGACCTCGGTGGGCGCCTGGCCGGGGTGGGCCGGGTCGGCGATCCACCAGCGGCGTACGGGCGCGTCGTCGGCCCGGGCGGCCAGCAGGGCGTCGCCGTCCGGGGACCACCAGAAGCCGCGCGTGCGGTCCATCTCCTCGGCCGCGATGAACTCCGCGAGACCGTAGGTGACGGTGTCGGCCTCCGGTTCGGCGAGCGCCCGGTCGCCCTCGCCGCCGGTGCCGGTGACGCGCAGCGCGCCGCCCGCCACATAGGCGACATGGCGGCCGTCGGGGGAGGGGCGCGGGTCCACGACCGGGCCCGGGACGCGCAGCTCACGGGACTCGCCGCCGGTCAGATCGGCGACGAACAGCCGCCCGGAGAGGGCGAAGGCCGCCGTCTCGACGGCGTCGTCCACCGCGTAGCCGACCACCCCGGCCGACCCCTCGCGGCTGCGCTCGCGGCGCGCCCGCTCCTCGGAGGACAGTTCCTCGTCCGCGCCGCCGAGCAGGGCCACCGGGTCGGCGGCCGGGTACTCCCGCCGCCCGGCGACGTCGTACACCCACAGCAGGCCCGCCCGGTCGGTGCCGCCGCGGGACCGCAGGAAGACCACGCGGGAGTCGTCGGGGGCCACGCGGAAGGCCCGGGGCGCCCCGAGCGTGAAGCGCTGGGTGCGCGCGTGCTGCCGAGGGAAGGAGAGCTGTCCGGTCATGGGGCGAGCGTACGGGTCCTGAAGATCACCAGGGGCGTACTGGTCGGTACCACGCGCCGGGGCCGTTGCCAGGGGCACTGTCCGGCCGTCCGGCGGCCGGAACAAGCCAGCTTCTCACTGGGTGAGATGGCGGATAACCAGCGAGAAGTCACCCTGATCAAGCGCCAGTTCGTGCGATCAGGCATGCGCCCCTGTCATGCTCCCGTGCACCGACTCGTGCGCACGCGCCGATAGTTATGATCGCTTGCGCATAGTGGGTAGGCCCCGTGTGGCATCAATATGTTGTCTGTCCGAGCGCGTGTTCCTGGAGGTGAGTCGCTGTGGCGCTCTCGATCTCGTTGTCTGTGCTGCTGCTGATCATCGTATTCATGCTCGTCAACAAAGCCGGGCTGAAAACCGCGCACGCGCTCATCTGTGTGCTGCTCGGCTTCTACCTCGCCAGTTCGTCGGTCGCCCCGACCATCGACGACCTCACCACCAACGTGGCGAACATGATCGGCGACGTGAAGCTCTGACCCACGGGGAGCCCGGCCCGCGGTCCGCGGGTGCCGACGGGCGAATCGTAGGCTGTGGTCATGACCGTTCTTCCCGCCCGTCGTCTGCTCCTGGTGCACGCGCATCCGGATGACGAGTCGATCAACAACGGCGTGACCATGGCCAAGTACGCGGCCGAGGGTGTCCACGTCACCCTGGTGACCTGCACCCTCGGTGAGGAAGGCGAGGTCATCCCGGCTGACCTGGCACACCTCGCCGCCGATCGCGACGACAGCCTCGGCCCCCACCGGATCGGTGAACTCGCCGCGGCCATGGAGGCGTTGGGCGTCCAGGACCACCGCTTCCTGGGCGGTCCGGGCAGATACCGCGATTCGGGCATGATGGGCGCCCCGCAGAACGACCGGTCCGACTGCTTCTGGCGGGCCGACCTCGACGAGGCCGCCTCCCACCTGGTGGCCGTGATCCGAGAGATCCGGCCGCAGGTCGTGGTGGCGTACGACGCCGACGGGGGCTACGGGCACCCCGACCACATCCAGGCGCATCGCGTCGCCATGCGCGCGGTGGAGCTGGCCGCGCAGCCGGGCTACCGCCGTGACCTGGGTGATCCGCACGATGTCGCCAAGGTCTACTGGAACTGTGTGCCGCGCTCGGTCGTCGAGGAGGGCTTCGCGCGGCTGCGGGCGGCGGGCCGGGAGGCCCCCTTCCCCGGCGTCGCCACCGCCGGCGACGTCCCCGGAGTGGTGGACGACGCGGAGGTCTCGGCGGTGATCGACGGCTCCGCGTACGCCGGCGCCAAGGCCGCCGCGATGCGCGCGCACGCCACCCAGATCGCGGTCGACGGGCCCTTCTTCGCGCTCTCCAACGACCTGGGCCAGCCGCTGCTCGTCCGCGAGCACTACCGCCTCGTCAAGGGCGAGCCGGCGGCGGAGCGCGAGGACGACCTGTTCGCGGGGGTGACGGCATGACCGCCGCACGTCTCGGGGGATACGCGCTGCTCACCGTCCTCGGCGCCCTGGTCGCCGCCGCGGGCGCGCTCGTCCAAGGGCTCTGGTTCCCCGGCGGGTTGGTGCTCGCGCTGCTCGGCGTCGCGGCCGTCTGCTACGGCGGGGTGAAGGCGACCGACCGGCGGCTGGGCGGCGGTCTGCCCGCCGGTGCGTGGACGCTGGTCGTCCTGCTGCTCACCAGCACCCGCCCGGAAGGGGACTTCCTCTTCAGCGCGGGTGTGGGGTCGTATGTCTTCCTGCTGGGAGGCATGTTCATCGGTGTGATGTGTGCCACCCTGCCGGTGGTGTCGCAACCGGGCGCGCCGGCCGCCCGACTTGGTAAGTGACGTGACCTTTACGGTGTGACGTCCCCGGGACCCCGCGCGATGTTCCCGGGACACCAAACGCTCCTCCACCGGCGCACAACGGATCCACACGGTGCGGCCACAGGGCGGGCGTCAAGTACGCGACCGCGGCGCCCAGTATGGTGGTGCGCGCCGCCGAGCCGCCCGCGCGAGGTCTGACGGGCGGCGGAGCTAACTGGGAGAACCTGCTTTGAGCCGTGAATCTGACAGTTCGTCCTCCGGGGCCCAGGGGGGTAGCGGCGGTGCCGCCTATCCGTCGGGCACCCCGCCGTACGGATCCCGTCTGTCCCCGTCGCCGGAGACCCTTCAGGGTGGCGTCGGTGACGGTGAGGCGCGTGCCGCGGCCAAGCCGGAGGATCCGAAGACCGAAACCACCCTGACGACCCGGATCCGGATCAACATCCCGGGTTCGCGTCCCATTCCGCCGGTCGTCATGCGCAAGCCCGTCGCCGAGGACGGCGTGCCCGCTCCCCGCTCCGGCGAGGATGACGGGGACGGCGCCGAGCACACCGGGGCCACGCCCCGGCCCGAGGGCATCCGCGCCCCGGAGCTGGGCGCGGCGGCCGCCGAGGGGCGCGCGGACGGTGCCAAGGACCGCGAGGGCCGCGAGAAGGGCGGCAAGGGCGGCAAGGGCGACGGCGAGAAGACCAGCGACTGGTTCGCGCCGCCGCGCCGCCCCAAGGGCTCCTCGACCACCCAGAGCACCCCGCTGCCCCCGGCGCCGGAGACCACCCAGCAGTTCCCCGCGCCGTCCCTGGGCGGCGGACCGCAGGCCGACCTGCCGTACTTCACGGACACCGGCGGCCACCCCGGGGCGCCGGAGCCCAGCGGCCCGACGACCGGCCCGGTCACCGGCGAGATGCGGATGCCCGGCGCCCCGGCGCGGGACGAGGACCTGCTGGCGCCGCCCGGTCCGGGGAAGCCGACCGGTCCCGGCCTGCCCGACAGCTCGGGCGTCGGCCCGCTGAACGGGGCGGCCGGGCAGCCCCCGACCCCGCCCGGCGGCTCGCCGCTGTCCGGCAGCCTCGGCGCCACCACGGGCGCGAGCCCGGCCGTGCAGCCCGGTCCGGGCGGCTTCGGCGCGGACGCCGGCCCCTCGCCGTCGCTCTTCCGCGACCCCGAGTTCACCGCGCCCGGCGGGCCGGACCAGGTCTCCAGCGACACCCTGGTCAGCGGGGTGCCCGTGGTCCCGCCGGCCGACGCGAAGTCCGGGCAGGGCCCGGCCGGGCCGCCGCTGTCCACCGGGGAGGGCGCCCCGCCGAGCAGCCCGGCGCCCAAGGCGCCCGCGGCGGGCAAGCCCAAGAAGAAGGGCCGCTCCAAGCTCGTCATGCTGGGTGCCCTGCTGGTGGCCGCGGCCGGTGTCGCGTACACCGCGGGCCTGGTGATGAACCACGCGGACGTGCCCAACGGCACCACCGTCCTCGGCGTCGACATCGGCGGCTCCTCCAAGCAGGTGGCCATCGACAAGCTGGACACCGAGCTGGGCGGCCGCACCGGCGCCCCGCTGAAGGTGACCGTCGACGGCGAGCAGAAGGAGATCAAGCCGTCCGTCGCGGGCCTGACGCTGGACACCGAGGCCACCGTGCGGAACGTCGCGGGCCGCGACTACAACCCGATGACGGTCATCGGCTCGCTCTTCGGCGGCACCCACGAGGCCGAGCCCGCCGTCACCGTCGACGAGGAGAAGCTCCGGGACGCGCTCGGGCGGCTCGCGGGCCACTCGGGCACGGCGCGCGAGGGCACGATCACCTTCAAGCCGGGCAAGGCCGTCCCCGTCTACGGCAGGGAGGGCCAGGGCCTGGACATCGACAAGGCGGTCACCGCCGTGTCCGACGCCTACCGCGAGCGGGCCGAGACCGGCAAGGACAAGCCGGTCGACCTGCCGATCGTCTCCAAGCGGCCGACGATCAGCAAGGCCGAGGTGGACGCGAAGATGCGGTCCTTCGCCAAGCCCGCGATGTCGGGCCTGATCACGATCAAGACCGATGACGCGCACGCCATCCAGTTCGGCCCGGACCGCTCGCTGCCGCAGATCCTCTCCATGCGGCCGATCGACGGCAAGCTCCAGCCGCACTTCGACCTCGCCGCGATCAAGAGGCTCTACGGCCAGACCTTCGACGGGGTGCTGATCGAGCGCGCCGACGGCGCCAAGAAGCCGGTCACCCCGCAGGAAGTGGCCATCGCCATGCGGACCGCGCTGCTGGGCAAGTCGACCGCCGACCGGACCGCGGTCATCGACACCTCGCCGAACTAGCGGCGTACGTCCCGAACGGCCCCCGCCCGGCACCGCGCCGGGCGGGGGCCGTTCGCATGGCACCCATGACCCGTTCGCATGGCACCCATGACATCTGTCATCCCAGGGTCACGACCACAGACACTGCCGCCGACCGGCCCCGCTCGGCGAAGCTGGGGGGCATGACAGCGACCACCGCACCCTCCGCCACCGGCGAGCGGGCCCGCACCACGGCCTCCCCGCCGGTGGTCAGCTTCACCGGCGTCAGCAAGAGCTACGGCAGCGTGCGCGCCGTGGCCGACCTCGACCTCCACCTCCACCCGGGCGAGACCATCGCCCTGCTGGGACCCAACGGCGCGGGCAAGTCCTCCACCCTCGACCTGCTGCTGGGCCTGCGCACCCCCGACAGCGGCCGCGTCGAGGTCTTCGGCACCACCCCCCGGCAGGCCATCGCCCGCGGCCGGGTCGGCGCGATGCTGCAGAGCGGCTGCCTCATGGAGGACGTCACGGTCCGCGAGCTGGTGCGGCTCGCCTGCGATCTGCACCCCCAGGGCTATCCGGTCGGCGAGGTCCTGGAGCGGGCGGGCATCACCGACATCGCCGGCCGCAAGGTCAACAAGCTCTCCGGCGGCCAGGAGCAGCGGGTGCGCTTCGCGTTCGCCACCGCGGGCGCCTCCGACCTGATCGTGCTGGACGAGCCGACGACCGGGATGGACGTGGCGTCCCGTCAGACCTTCTGGGGCACGATGCGCGACCAGGCCCGGCAGGGCCGCACCATCCTGTTCGCCACCCACTACCTCGAAGAGGCCGACGAGATCGCCGACCGGGTGATCGTGCTGCACCGGGGCCGGGTGCTGGCGGACGGCACGTCCGCCGAGATCAAGGCGATGGCCGGGGCCCGGCGGATCTCCTTCACCCTGGACGGCCCGCCCGACGAGGCGGCGCTGCGCGCCCTGCCCGCCCTGACCGGCCTCGATATATCGGGCGGTACGGTACGGATGCGGTCCTCCGACGCGGACGCGACCGTGCACGCGGTCTACGGGCTCGGGCTCTACCCGCGCGGCTTGGAGGTCGCAGGGCTCGGCCTGGAGCAGGCGTTCCTCGCCATCACCGACGCCGCCACGACGCCCGAGGAGGCGTGACGATGACGACCCTGGTCAAGCTGGAGATCGTCCGCGCACTGCGCAACCGGAAGTTCATGTTCTTCACGGTCATCTACCCGTCGGCGCTCTTCCTGATGATCGCGGGCACTTCGAAGGAGACCGACATCGTCCCCGGCACCCATCTGTCGATGCCGCTCTACTACATGGTCGCGATGGCCTCCTTCGGCGCGCTGACCGCCGTTCTGATGGGCAACAGCGAGCGGATCGCCAAGGAGCGCGAGGGCGGCTGGGTGCGTCAGCTGCGGCTCACCTCGCTGCCCGGACGCGGCTATGTGACGGCCAAGATCGCCGCGGCCGCGGTCGCCACCCTGCCCTCCATCGTGATCGTCTTCATCGTGGCCGCCACCGTCAAGGGCGTGCGGCTGGACGCCGCCTGGGAGTGGCTCGCGCTGACCGGCGCGATCTGGGCGGGCTCACTCGTCTTCGCCGCCCTGGGCGTGGCCATCGGCTACCTGGCCACCGGCGACGCGGTACGGCCCCTCACGATGATCATCTACTTCGGTCTGTCGATCCTCGGCGGCCTGTGGATGCCGACCGCAGACTACCCCGAGTGGCTGCGGAACATCGGCGAATGGCTGCCCACCCACGCCTACGCCGCGCTCGGCCAGGCGATCGAAGTGGGCAACGCCCCGCACGCCAAGGACGTGGCCCTGCTCGCCGGATATCTGGTCCTCTTCGGGGGCGCGGCGGCCTGGCTGTACCGCAAGGACACCCGCACGGCATGAACCGGCCGACCTGGTGGCGCCACACGGCGGCCCACGACGAGGACACGGACGCCCCGGCCGTCGGACAGATCCCCGAGAACCGCCGGCAGGCCCTGATCAAGCTGTTGTGGACCGGGATCTGGATGGCCTACCTGGGCGCGCCGGTGAGCGACCTCATGGAGGGGAACCACACCGTCCCCGCCACCGTGTTCGGCGCGCTCGGCCTGCTGGTCTTCGTCGGCATCTATCTGCTGCTGGTCTTCCGGTACACGGGCCGGGCCATGTCCCGGGCCTCCGTCCACCGGGGGCTGGTCACGATCTGTGTGCTCGCCGCCGTCCTCACGGTCACCCTGGGCGAAGCCTGGCTGGTGCTGGCCGTCTACGTCTCCGTCGCCTTCGGAGCGGTGCTGCCCACCCGGGTCGCCCGGTGGGTGATCCTGCTGAACACCGCCGCCATGGTGGGCGCCGGGCTGCTGGTCCGCGGCTCGGACGACCTGATGTCCGCCCTGGTCGTCCCCTCCCTGCTCGGCGGCTTCGCGATGAGCGCGGTGCGGCAGATGGTCCGTACGACCCGGGCGCTGCGCGAGGCCCGCGCCACCGTCGCCCAGCTCGCCGCCAACGAGGAGCGGCTGCGGCTCGCCCGCGATCTGCACGACCTGCTGGGCCACTCGCTCTCGCTGATCACGCTCAAGAGCGAACTGGCCGGGCGGATGCTGCCCGGCAAGCCCGAGCAGGCGGCGCAGCAGGTCGCCGACATCGAACGCGTCAGCCGACAGGCCCTGGTCGACGTGCGGGAGGCGGTGAGCGGCTTCCGCCGCCCCACCCTGGAGGCCGAGCTGGCCGGGGCCCGCACCGCGCTCGCCGCCGCGGGCATCACCGCGGATCTGCACCGTGCCGGGGCCCACCACCCGGACCTGCCGCCCGACCAGGAGGGCGCGCTGGCCTGGGCGCTGCGCGAGGCGGTCACCAACGTGGTCCGGCACAGCGGGGCGCGCCACTGCGTCGTGACCCTCGGCGAGGTGGGCGACGACCTGTGCCTGACCGTCACCGACGACGGCCGCGGCACCACCGGCCCGCACGGCAACGGGCTGACCGGTCTCGCCGAACGGCTCCAACTGGCCGACGGCCGCCTGGAGACCGGCCCGGGCGCCCACGGCGGCTTCACCCTGCGCGCCCTCGCCCCGCTCTCCCGGAGCGCGGAGCTCCCCGCCGGGCCTTCCCCCGGCCCGTAACCGGCCACCCTGGCCCATGACCGGCCGTCGCCCGTTACGCTGCCCGGATGATCCGGGTACTGCTGGCCGAGGACCAGTCCATGGTGCGGGAGGCGCTGGCCGCGCTGCTCGGTCTCGAGGACGAGATCGAGGTCGTCGCCCAGGTGGCCCGCGGCGACAAGGTCGTGGACGCGGTCCGGGATCACCGGCCCGATGTCGCCCTGCTGGACATCGAGATGCCGGGGCTGAGCGGCATCGAGGCGGCCGCCGCGCTGCACCGGGCGCTGCCCGGGGTACGGATCGTGATCCTCACGACCTTCGGCCGCCCCGGCTATCTGCGCCGGGCCATGGAGTGCGGCGCCGACGCCTTCCTGGTCAAGGATGCCCCCGCCGCCCAGCTCGCGGACGCCATCCGGCGGGTGTTGCGCGGCGAGCGGGTCATCGACCCGACCCTGGCCGCGGCGGCCCTGGTGGAGGGGGCCAGCCCGCTGACCGCGCGGGAGCGCGAGGTGCTGGGCGCCTCGGCGGACGGGTCGACCAACGCCGAGCTGGCCCGGGCGCTGGGCCTGTCGCAGGGCACGGTCCGCAACTACCTCTCCACGGCCATCCAGAAGACCGCCGCCCGCAACCGGGCCGACGCGGTCCGCATCGCCCGCGAAAAGGGCTGGCTGTAAGGGAACGCGCGGTCAGTTGAGCCGTGCCCGGGCCGCGCGCGCCTGGCGCCGTACCGCCTCCGCCGCCTCCGGCTCGACCGCGTCCACCACCTCCGCGTAATCCTCCAGCTCCCGCGCCCCGGTGAGGAAGTCGCCGCGCTCGACCAGCAGCCGCGCCCGCTCGTAGCGCAGCCGGGCGGGGTGGCTGGGCAGCAGCAGGGCCAGCTCGACCGCCCACAGCTGGACATCGGTGCGCTCGGGCCGGGCGGCGGCCCAGGCGCGGATGTTGTTGAGGATGCGCAGCATGATGTCCAGCGGATCGGCCGGGCCCAGCACCGACGGCTCGGGCGGCGTGCCGGTGACCCCCGACACCAGCAGCGCCGCGTCCTGGCCGGACAGCCGCCGGCCGCCGTCGAACGGGTCGGCCAGCACATGCTCCCCGTACGGATCGCCGAAGCCGACCACGAAGTGGCCCGGCAGCGCGACCCCGTACACCGGCGCGCCCGCCCGCCGCGCGACCTCCATCCACACCAGCGACAGCAGGATCGGCAGCCCCCGGCGGCGCCGCAGCACCTGGTGCAGCAGCGAGGACTCCAGCCGCCGGTAGTCGGCGGCGGCGCCCCGGAAGCCGTACCGCTCGCCGAGCACCCGGGCGAGCGCGTCGGCCCAGGCGGCGGGCCCGCCGGGGGAGAACGGAACCTCCCCGGCGAGCCGGTCCAGTTCGATCTGCGCCTCGTCGATCCCGGCCTCGTCCAGCCCGTCGTCGGCCTCCATGCCCATCAGCAGGCACAGCAGCGCCAGGTCGGGCCGCTCCTCGCGGGCCTCGTCGGCGAACCTGCGGCGTGGTGACGTCTCGTTCATGCGTTATCGGTGCTGGGCGCGCGCCAGTGGTGGTAGCTGTGGTGGAGGGCGAACCCCAGGCCGTCGTAGAGGGCGTGGGCGCCGCTGTTGTCCGTCTCGACCTGGAGGTACGCGGCCGAGGCGCCCTCGTCCAGCGCCTGGCGGGCCAGCGCGGTCATCACGGCCCGGGCCAGCCCCTGCCGGCGCCGCTCCGGGGCGGTCTCGACCGCCGCGAAGCCGGCCCAGCGGCCGTCCACCACACAGCGCCCGATCGCGGCCGGGGCCTCTTCGGCAGCCTCCCCCGGCTCTCCGCGTATCGTCGCGAACCACACCGACGGGCCGCCGGAGAGCACCGCCAGCGCCTCGGGGGTGGGCCGGGCCGAGCGCTGGTAGCGGGCCAGCCAGGCGTCGTCGATCCGCCGGGAGAGGGTCACCGCGGAGACGTCGGCGTCCTGGTCGGCGATCGGGGCCAGGGCCGCGATGCGCACCTGCGCGGAGACCTCCCGGGTCCAGCCGCGCTTCTCCAGCTCCGCGGCCAGCGGCTCCTGGGTGCCCTCGGCGCCCGTGCTGACCTGGATGTACGCGGGCAGCCCGCGCTCGGCGTACCAGCCGGTCACCCGGCGCAGCGCCTCGTCGAGCCCGTGGCCGGGGTCGCCGAGCGGCAGGACGGAGTTGGCGCGGCGGGTGAACCCGCCGGACGCGCGCAGCTCCCACTCGCCCAGCCGCTCGCTCGTCGTCGGCGGCCAGCCGCGGGCGGCGACCCGGTCCAGCTCGTGCGCGGTCGCCGCCGGGCCCCGGCGGCGGGCCGGCGCGGCGGGCACCACCTTGCCCGCGACCAGCGAGGACTCCTCTATCCGGACGGACTCTCCGGTGCGGCGGGTGATGTGCAGCACACCTTCGGTCCACGATGTGAGAACGCCGACCACGTCGGTGAACCTCTCCGGGCCGCTCCGGTCGCCGGTGAGTAGTCTGACGGACACTCGTTTCCGCACGTCATCGGGGGTGATCCGGACCTCTAGCCGTCCGCCGGTGGTGAAATCCACTGCTCTGCCAACCCCTCATGTGCGTCCGGTGCCCCGGAACGGAGATACTAGGTGCGGGCATCGACGACGCCGCGCTCCCGCGCGATACAGCCCTAAGAGGAGGAACGACAGCGTGACCTACGTCATCGCGCAGCCTTGTGTCGACCTGAAGGACAAGGCGTGCATCGAGGAGTGCCCCGTCGACTGTATCTACGAGGGCCAGCGGTCCTTGTACATCCACCCGGACGAATGCGTCGACTGCGGGGCCTGTGAGCCGGTCTGCCCGGTCGAGGCGATCTTCTACGAGGACGACACTCCGGAGGAGTGGAAGGACTACTACAAGGCGAACGTCGAGTTCTTCGACGAGCTCGGTTCGCCCGGCGGTGCGAGCAAGCTCGGCCTGATCGAGCGCGACCACCCCTTCATCGCCGCGCTTCCGCCGCAGGAGCACGACGAGTGACCCTGCCCGGGAATTGAGACCCGGCGCGGCCTTCGGTCCCGTATGGCATGTGGCCTGCGGGACCGGGCTGTTCCCGGGAATCCACCCGGGATTCCCGGGGCCCGGCGGGTGCCGGACACCTCTTGGGGTGTCGGACATCCCCGTGCGCCCCGGGCTGTTTCGAAGAAAGCGAGCCACCCCGTGCCACCCGTCTCCGCCCGCCTGCCGGTCTTCCCCTGGGACCGGCTCGAACCGTACAAGGCGACCGCCGCCGCCCATCCGGACGGCATCGTCGACCTCTCGGTGGGCACCCCCGTCGACCCGGTCCCCGAGCTGATCCGCACCGCGCTGGCCGACGCGGCGGACAGCCCCGGTTATCCGACCGTCTGGGGCACCCCCGCGCTGCGGGACGCGCTGACCGGGTGGGTGGAGCGGCGGCTGGGCGCGCGAGGGGTCGCCCACACCCAGGTGCTGCCCGTGATCGGCTCGAAGGAGCTGGTGGCCTCGCTGCCCGCGCAGCTCGGCCTCGGCCCCGGAGACAAGGTCGCCTTCCCGCGGCTGGCCTACCCGACGTACGAGGTGGGCGCGCGGCTCGCGGGCGCCGAGCCGGTGCCGTACGACGAGCCTATGGATCTGGACCCGGCGGGGCTGAAGCTGCTGTGGCTGAACTCCCCGTCCAACCCGACCGGCCGGGTGCTGTCCCGGGACGAGCTGCGGGCCGCGGTGGAGTGGGCCCGGGCGCACGGGGTGCTGCTGGTCAGCGACGAGTGCTATCTGGAGCTGGGCTGGGAGGCGGACCCGATGTCGGTCCTGCACCCGGACATCTCCGGCGGGAGCTTCGACGGGCTGGTCGCGGTCCACTCGCTCTCCAAGCGGTCCAACCTGGCGGGCTACCGCGCGGCGTTCCTCGCCGGTGACGAGAGCGTGCTCGGCGAGCTGCTGAAGATCCGCAAGCACGGCGGGATGATCGTGCCCGCCCCGGTGCAGGCCGCCACGGTCGCCGCGCTCGGCGACGACAAGCACGTCGCGGAGCAGCGCGCGGTTTACGAGACGCGGCGGGCCGCGCTGCGCGGCGCGCTGCAGGGGCACGGCTTCCGCATCGAGCACAGCGAGGCGTCGCTGTACCTGTGGGCGACGCGCGACGAGCCGTGCTGGGACACCGTCGGCGCGCTGGCGGAGCTGGGCATCCTGGTGGCGCCCGGCGAGTTCTACGGCCCGGCGGGCGGGGCGTACGTGCGCGTCGCGTTCACCGCGACGGACGAGCGCGTGGCGGCGGCGGTGCGCCGCCTGACCGCCTGACGCGACGGAACGGAGGGTGCCCCGGCCGCTGTGGCGGCCGGGGCACCTTGCGTCAGGCGGCTCAGCCGAGCAGCGGGAGTCCCTTCACCGACGGCAGGCCCTTGACCGGCAGCTCGTCGGCCTGCTGCGGGACGCCGGACGCGACCTGCTGCGGAGCCGGGGCGGCGGCCGGTACGGGCGCCGGGGCGGGCACCGGGGCCGGGGCGGGGGCGGGGTGCACCGGGGCGCCCTTGGCGTGGACGCCCTTGCCCTTGGCCAGGCCCTTGCTCAGGACCGCCTTGCCCTTGCCCTTGGCGTGCAGGCCGCCCTTGCCCTTGGCGTGGGCGCCGCCCTTGCCCTTCCCCTTGCCCGGGCCCTCCTTGGCGGCGTGGGCCGCGCCCTTGCCCTTGGCCTGGGAGCCCTTGGCCACGGCGGGCTTGGCCATGGCGGGCTTGGCGGGCGCGGCCTCGGCGGGCGCGCCCTTGTCCGGGGTGGTCTGCGCCGGGGCGGCCTTGGCGGGGAGAATCTCCTTGACGGTCCGCCCGGCCTGCTGCGAGGCGACGTCGGTCAGCTCACCGACGGAGGAGGGGTCCAGCGCGCTCAGCCCGCCCAGCTTGGGAGTGTGCGGCAGGGCCGGATCCGCCGCACTCGCGGCGCCGGCGGCACCGACCACGGGAGTCGCGCTCGCCGCTACCAGCAGCGCGGCCCGGGCGATCCGACGCGTGAGAGGGAGGGACATGGTTCTCCTTTGACGGGGGGACAAATGCGGTGAAGCGTCCAGCGATCGGACGCAGTGAATATCGCGTGAGCCGCGCGAAGGTTGCGGTGTCCCAAGGTAAAGAATTGATAATGCGTCGCATTATCCGTTTACGCGCACAACATCCGTCCACAACGGCCGCCCAACGCCCCGTCAACCGCGCTGAGCTGCGGCGATCTATCCCGTTATCGCATGAGCGTGAGGCGTATATCCGACCCGGAACTCTTGTCGGACGTGCGCCAGCCGCCGCCTGAATTCCGTGCGCTCCATACGTGCTTGCCGTAAGAGACCCGTTCGATGCGCAACTCGTCCGAGTGAGCCACCGCCCAATAGGCCAGCTCCCAGCCGCGCTGCTCCGGGCCGCCCCGGGCCGTGTCCGCCACCGGGACCAGCACCTCCCGGGGGACCGCGGCGTGCTTGCCGCCGCCCTGCCCGGCCACGTCCAGCCGCGACCGGGCGTCCGACCCGAACTCCCGCTTCAGCGCCGCCCTCACGCGCGCCGGATCGCCCGCCTTCCCGTCGTCCGGCGGCCCCGGGCAGCTGAAGGCGGCCGCCGAACGCCCGGTGAGGGTGGCGGTCAGCACCACGGCCTCCGTCTCGTGCTTCGCGTAGGCCTGCGGGAAGCCGCTGTACTGCACGCGCTGCGCGGCCACCGTGAGCGGCAGCCGCGAGTAGCCGGGCACCTTCACCAGGTGGTCGTAGAACTTCCCGGCCGCGTACACCGGATCCTGGATCTGCCGCGCCGTACCCCAGCCCTGCGAGGGGCGTTGCTGGAACAGCCCGAGCGAATCCCGGTCGCCGTGGGTGATGTTGCGCAGCCCCGACTCCTGCAGCGCGGTGGCGAGCGCGATCGTGACGGCCCGCTCCGGCAGGCCGCGGGAGGCGGCCACGGCCTCGATCGTGGCGGCGTTCACGGCCTGTTCGGGGTCGAGCGGCACATCGCCGCCCTCCGCCCGCGCGACGCAGCGCGGCGGCCCGCCGCCACCGGTCAGCAGGTGCGCCGATACGTACGCGACGAGCCCCAGCAGGACGGCACACGCGACCGCGGCACGGAGCAGGCGGGGACGGCTGGAGAAGACGGACCGGGGCACGCGGCACACGTTACTGGGTGGCCCGGGGCCCGGTGCCGCACAGGGGCGGGGGGTGGCAAAGCCCACGCTCCGAGTCCGCCGCCGGGCCGCGGGGACGGACGGGCTAGGGTCGCCGGTATGGCACACCCAGCACTCGATCTGTCCCAGGACGCGGCCCGGCTCACCGCCCGGCTCGTCGACTTCCCCTCGGTCAGCGGCGACGAGAAGGCGCTCGCCGACGCCGTCGAGCAGGCCCTGCGCGCCCTGCCGCACCTGACCGTCGACCGGGACGGGGACGCCGTCGTCGCCCGTACGGACCTGGGGCGTGCCGAACGGGTCGTGCTGGCCGGTCACCTGGACACCGTGCCGATCGCCGACAACGTGCCCTCCCGGCTGGACGAGGACGGCACGCTGTGGGGCTGCGGCACCTCCGACATGAAGTCCGGCGTCGCCGTGCAGCTGCGCATCGCCGCGACCGTGCCCGAGCCCAACCGCGACCTCACCTTCGTCTTCTACGACCACGAGGAGGTCGCCGCGGAGCTGAACGGCCTGAAGCGGCTGGCCGAGCACCACCCCGAGTGGCTGGCCGCCGACTTCGCCGTGCTGCTGGAGGGCACCGAGGGCAAGGTCGAGGGCGGCTGCCAGGGCACGCTCCGGGTGCGGGTGACCACGGAAGGGCACCGCTCGCACTCCGCGCGCAGCTGGCTCGGCGAGAACGCCATCCACAAGGCCGCCCCGATCCTGGACCGGCTGTCCGCCTACCAGCCGCGGCAGGTGGACATCGACGGGCTCGTCTACCGCGAGGGGCTGAACGCGGTGGGCATCGAAGGCGGGATCGCGGGCAACGTCATCCCCGACGCCTGCGCCGTGACCGTGAACTTCCGCTTCGCGCCGGACCGTTCGGAGGCCGAGGCGCTCGCCCACGTCCGCGAGGTCTTCGACGGCTTCGAGGTGACCGTCACCGACTCCGCGCCCGGCGCCCTGCCCGGTCTCTCCCACCCGTCGGCCGCCGCCTTCGTGGCGGCGATCGGGGGCGAGGCGGCCCCCAAGTTCGGCTGGACCGACGTCGCCCGCTTCTCGGCGCTCGGCGTGCCCGCCGTCAACTACGGCCCCGGCGACCCCAAGCTGGCCCATACGCGCGAGGAGCACGTGGACACCGCGCTGGTGCTGGAGGCCGAGGAGCGGCTGCGGGTCTGGCTGACCGGCTGAGCCGTCGCGCTGCCGTCCCGAGCGGCCCGGTCGCCGGGTCGAACGCCGTCGTCCGCTTCTTCGCTGATCAGAGAACAGATGAGCGTGGCGCGGATTTCGGACTTTCGCCGCCCGGTGGGCCTACGCTGAACGACAGATCTTTGGCAGATCTTGGCGAAGGGAGCACATCGATGGGCAACGCCGAGGAAGAGCGAGCGCTGCACGAGCAGCGTCTGGGCCCGGTCGTGCGCCGTCGCCACCAGATGCGGCCCGGCACGACCGACCAGCGGCTGCTGGACACCCGGGGAGCCACCGACTGGGTGCACGAGGACCCGTTCCGGGTGCTGCGCATCCAGTCGGAGTTCGTCGAGGGCTTCGGCACGCTGGCCGAGCTGGGACGGGCGGTCAGCGTGTTCGGCTCCGCCCGTACGCCCGAGGGGTCACCGGAGTACGAGGCGGGGGTGAAGATCGGCCGGGCCCTGGCCGAGGCCGGGTTCGGGGTGATCACCGGCGGCGGCCCCGGCGCGATGGAGGCCGCCAACCGCGGCGCGGTCGAGGCGGGCGGCGTCTCCGTCGGCCTCGGCATCGAGCTGCCGTACGAGCAGGGGCTGAATCCGTACGTCGACATCGGGGTGAACTTCCGCTACTTCTTCGTGCGGAAGACGATGTTCGTGAAGTACGCCCAGGGGTTCGTGGTGCTGCCCGGCGGGCTGGGCACCCTCGACGAGTGCTTCGAGGCCCTGACCCTCGTGCAGACGAAGAAGGTGACCCAGTTCCCGATCGTCCTCTTCGGCAGCTCCTACTGGGGCGGTCTCGTCGACTGGCTGGAGAACACGCTCATCGCCCAGGGCAAGGCGTCCCAGCAGGACCTGGAGCTGTTCCACCTCACCGACGACATCGACGAGGTGGTCGACCTGGTGACCAAGGAGTCCGGCTGACGCGGCGCGGGAGCCGCACCGGGTCTCAGGCCAGTCCCCGGCGGGCGACCGCCGGGGGCCGGTGGCCCGCGATGGACGACACCATGTCCAGCACCTGACGGGTCTCGGCCACCTCGTGCACCCGGTAGACCTGGGCGCCCAGCCAGGCGGAGACCGCGGTGGTCGCGAGCGTCCCGATCACCCGCTCCTTCACCGGGCGGTCCAGCGTCTCGCCCACGAAATCCTTGTTGGACAGCGAGACCAGCACCGGCCAGCCGGTCTCCCTCAGCTCCCCGAGCCGCCGGGTGGCCTCCAGCGAGTGGCGGGTGTTCTTCCCGAAGTCATGACCCGGGTCGATCATGATCCCGTCGCGCCGGACGCCCAGCTCCACCGCGCGCTCCGCGAGCCCCAGGGTGACCCGCAGGATGTCCGCCACCACGTCGTCGTAGCCGATCCGGTGCGGCCGGGTGCGCGGTTCGGCCCCGCCCGCGTGCGTACAGACCAGCCCTGCGCCGTAGCGGGCGGCGACCTCGGCGAGCTTCGGGTCGACCCCGCCCCACGCGTCGTTGAGCACGTCCGCGCCCGCCGCGCAGACCGCCTCGCCGACCTCGTGCCGCCAGGTGTCCACGCTGATCACCACGTCCGGATGGCGGCGCCGCACCTCGGCCACGAAGCCGACCGTGCGCCGCGCCTCCTCGGCGGCGCTGACCTCCTCCCCGGGCCCGGCCTTCACCCCGCCGATGTCGATGATCGCCGCGCCGTCCGCGACGGCCTGCTCGACGCGGGTGAGCGCGGGCTCGTCGTGGAAGGTCGCACCCTGGTCGTAGAAGGAGTCCGGAGTCCGGTTGACGATCGCCATGATCACTCGCTCGTTCTCGTCGAACTCGCGTCGGCCCAGCCGCAGCATGCGTACTTCCTCTCAGGTGTCCGGCAGCGACGATAACTGTCAGTGGGGCATGGCACGATCGGGTCAGACAGTTGACGGGGCCGACGTCACGCGTGACGTCACGGCCGAGCCGCCCTAGCCGAGGAGAACGATCACCGTGTTCCTGTTCTTGCTGATCACGCTGGTCGTCGTGGTCGGCGCCGTCACCCTCGCCGTGGTCGGCGGTGGCGACGGCGGCCAGCTCGCCGAGGCGCCGCCCGACCGGCTGGACGACCCGCTGCCGGCCGACCGGCCGCTGGACCGGGAGGACGTCGAGGCGCTGCGGCTGCCGATGACGCTGCGCGGCTACCGGATGGCGGACGTGGACGATGTGCTGGGGCGGCTGGGCGCCGAGCTGGCCGAGCGGGACGCCCGGATCGCCGAGCTGGAGGAGGCCCTGGCGGGCGCGCGGACCCCGGGCTATGCCGACGGCAAGGCCGCCGGGGGCCCGGCCGATTTCGAGGGGAGCGGCTCGTGAGCGGTCAGGGGACGGTCGTCGGAGCGGACGGCCTGGCGCGCTGCCCGTGGGGGCTGGAGGCCGAGTCCATGGCGGACTACCGGGTCTACCACGACACGGAGTGGGGCCGTGCGGTCCGCGGCGACGACGCGCTGTACGAGCGGATCTGCCTGGAGGCGTTCCAGTCCGGGCTGTCCTGGCTGACGATCCTGCGCCGCCGGGAGGGGTTCCGGGCCGCCTTCGCCGACTTCCGGATCAAGGCGGTCGCGGAGTTCACCGAGGCCGACGAGCAGCGGCTGCTCGCCGACCCCGGCATCATCCGCAACCGGGCCAAGATCACGGCCACGATCGGCAACGCGCGGGCGGCGGCGGAGCTGGCCGAGGGCGAGCTGGAGGAGCTGATCTGGTCCTTCGCCCCCGACCCGGCCACCCGCCCGGTCCCGCGCACCTTCGCCGACGTCCCGGCGATCACCCCGGAGTCCACGGCGCTCAGCCGAGAGCTGAAGAAGCGCGGCTTCCGCTTCGTCGGCCCCACCACGGCCTACGCCCTGATGCAGGCCTGCGGCCTGGTCAACGACCACCTGGCCGACTGCCATGTCCGCGACCTCGTCGGGCAGTCGGGATCCGGAGCGTCGCCGCAGGTCAGCGGCCCGTGAACCGCGGCTGCCGCTTCTCGACGAAGGCGTCCACCGCGGCGCGGTGGTCCTCCGAGGAGCCCGCCCGGCGCTGCAGCTCGTCCTCCTTGGTCAGGGAATCGGTGAGGCCGTGCCCGGCCGCGTAGGCGAGCGATTCCTTGATCGCCGCATAGGCGGCGGTCGGGCCCTCGGCCAGCCGCCGGGCGATCGCCGCCGCCTCGGCGGGCAGCTCGGCGGCGGGGACGACCCGGTTGGCGATGCCCAGCTCCAGCGCCTCCGCCGCGCTGACGCCGCGCGGGAAGAGCAGCAGGTCGGCGGCCCGGCCGTGGCCGATCAGGCGCTGCAGGGTCCACGAGACGCCGGAGTCGGCGGTCAGCGCGACGCCCGCGAACGAGGTGTTGAACGAGGCGGTGTCGGCCACGATCCGGTAGTCGGCGGCGAAGGCGAAGCCCGCCCCGGCCCCGGCCGCGACCCCGTTCACGGCCGCGACCACCGGCTTCGGCATCCCGGCGATCGCGGTCACGATCGGGTTGTAGTGCAGCGAGACCGTGCTCATCGTCGAGCCCTCGGCCCGGTCCCCCCGGGCCTGCGCCTCGCGGTCGGCGGCCAGCAGCCCGATGTGCTCCTTGAGGTCCTGCCCGACGCAGAAAGCGCGCCCGGTGCCGGTGAGCAGGACGGCCCGCACCGCCGGATCCTCGGCGGCCTGCAGCAGCGCGTCGCGCAGCGCCACCTTGGTGTCGATGTTGAGCGCGTTCATGGCGTCGGGACGATTCAGGGTGATCGTCGCGAGTCCGTCGGCCTGCTCGTAGAGCACGGTGTCGGTCATGGGCGGCCCTCCCGTGGGCAGATGTTCGGTGGCGGCGGGCGTACGTTATCGCGATCGCCTCCCCGAATTGAGTGGTTTTGGGGGACCGCTCCGCGCGGGGGTTGCCGACCGATGTTGGTCATCGGGTCATGGCATGCGGGATAATGACAGAGAAGCAACGTGTTCGATGCCGGTGACGCCTGGGTTGTCGGCTGCGATGAGCTGGTTTCAGGAAGGGGAACGAGCATGGCGGCCATGAAGCCGCGGACGGGCGACGGCCCGCTCGAGGTGACCAAGGAGGGGCGGGGCATCGTCATGCGCGTTCCGCTCGAAGGCGGCGGTCGGCTCGTCGTGGAGCTGACACCCGACGAGGCCGACGCGCTCGGCGACGCACTGAAGAAGGTTGTCGGCTGAGCCACCGGCCCCACCATCACCCGAGCTCCGCCCCGGCGTCCGGTACGAGGTACCGGACGCCGGGGCGGTGCTGTGTGCGGGCAGTCTTGTCGCGGGGAAGGGCCGGTGCGGCGGGGGAGAGCCGGCCTCTCTCAGCCGCCGCGATTGACGGCGCAGAGCAGGCCGTCCCCGACCGGCAGCAGCGAGGACTGCAGCACGGTGGACTCGCGTACGGTGCGCAGCAGCTCCCGCAGCCGCAGCACCTCGGCGGGCTGGGCGGCGGAGTCCACGGTCCGCCCGTTGGCGAAGACCCCCTCGAAGCAGACCAGGCCGCCCGGCCGCAGCAGCCGCAGCGCCTCCTCCAGGTAGTCCAGGCACTCCAGCCGGTCGCCGTCGCAGAACACCAGGTCGTAGCCGCCGTCGGCGAGCCGGGGCAGGACGTCCAGGGCGCGGCCGGGGATGAAGCGCGCCCGGTTCCCGGCGAAACCGGCGGCCCGGAAGGCCTGCCGGGCGAACTGCTGCATCTCGGGTTCGGTGTCCACGGTGGTCAGCACGCCGTCGGGGCGCATGCCGTGCAGCAGATGGATGCCGGAGACGCCGGTCCCGGTGCCGATCTCGGCGACGGCCTTGGCATCCGCGGCGGCGGCGAGCAGGCGCAGCGCGGCGCCGGTGCCCGCGGACACCGAGCGCAGCCCTGCCTCCCGGGCCCGGTCACGGGCCCAGTGAAGGGCTTCGTCCTCGGCGACGAACGCGTCGGCGAACGCCCAGCTCGTCTGCCGGTTGCCGGTAATGACCCTCTCCTGTCCCCGTAGTTGGCGCAACGGTGACTGTATCCGCTGCGCACGGGAACCCGCAGATGGGACCAGGCGTTGTGGAGAGAAGGGGGGACCGTATGGATCACGACCAAATGCAGGTCAAAAATGCTTATCCGGAGCTAACGGGCGAGGTGGATATGGTAGGGGCTCTACTGGACACCACCAGAGCCGACAGGGGAGGTGCGGCTGCGGCCGGTGACCGGCGAGTGCTGAGGCGCTTTCGCAGGTCAGCGGGCGAGCCGAAATCCGTGACCGACACCGCTGACCGTTCCCGTTCCGCCGACTCCACCACCGCGACCTTTGCCACCACCGCGTCGTTCGGTGCGGAGGGGGATGCTCCGGCGTGGACGCCTCCCACCTGGGAGGAGATCGTCAGCACGCACAGCGCACGGGTCTACCGCCTCGCCTACCGGCTCACCGGTAACCAGCACGACGCCGAGGACCTCACCCAGGAGGTGTTCGTCCGCGTCTTCCGCTCGCTGTCGACGTACACCCCCGGCACGTTCGAGGGCTGGCTGCACCGCATCACCACCAATCTCTTCCTCGACATGGTCCGCCGTCGTCAGCGCATCCGCTTCGACGCCCTCGCCGAGGACGCGGCCGAGCGGCTCCCCAGCCGTGAGCCCTCCCCCCAGCAGCACTTCAACGACACCCACTTCGACGCCGATGTGCAGCAGGCGCTGGACACCCTCGCCCCGGAGTTCCGCGCGGCCGTCGTCCTCTGTGACATCGAGGGCCTGTCGTACGAGGAGATCGCCGCGACGCTCGGCGTCAAGCTGGGCACCGTGCGCAGCCGGATCCACCGTGGCCGCTCGCATCTGCGCAAGGCGCTGCAGCACCGCGCCCCGGCGGGGGCGCGCGCCGAGCAGCAGCGCGAGGTCGCCGCGGTGGTGCCGCGGGTCTCCGGACCGCGGCTGAGTGGGGAGGTCGGGATCGCGTGACCCGATCAGGCGGTCCGTCCCCCGCCGAGCAGCATCTCGGCGACCGCCTTGCGGCTCTGGTCGACGGCGAACTCGGGCATGACGCGCGTGAGCGCGTGCTCGCACACCTGGCGACGTGCTGTAAGTGCAAGGCGGAGGCCGACGCGCAGCGGCGGCTGAAGAGCGTGTTCGCCGAGACGGCGCCCCCGGCGCCGTCCGAAGGCTTCCTGGCGCGCCTGCAGGGCCTCCCGGCCATCGGCGGTGACGACGACGGCCCGGGCAGCGGTTCCCCCTTCGCGGACCCGGGCGTCCTCGGCCTGCGTGGCGCGCGGAGCGTGCGGGAGGACGCCCCGGACGTGCGGGCGTCGGAGCGCAGACGGGAGCAGACGTTCGCGTATCTGCCCGCGGTGGCGCCGGTGGACCCGGTCGCCGCCGCCTCCGCGCACCGGGAGCGCGGCTTCCGGATCCATGAGGTCGAGCGTCCCGGGCCGCGCCGCCGCTTCGCCTTCGCGGCCGCGGGCGCGGTGTCCCTGGCCGCCTTCGCGCTCGGCGCCGCCCTGCCGCTGGAGGCCGCGGTCGACCCCGGCCCCCGGACGGACGGCTCGGACACCACGGTCACCCCGGTCGACGCCGCCACCGTCGGCACCGGCACCCGTGAGCGGACCGGCGGCGAGGTGGGGCTGCTGGCCACCACCGAGACCCGGCCCGCCGGGCTCCCCTCCCCGAGCGCGACCCCCAGCCACCCGCTGCTGAGCCGGCCCTCCGGCGCCGCGGTGAACCCGCTGATACAGCCGGCCCTGTCGGTCAGGGACCTGTTGCGGGCCCCGACCTCCACCCCGGCGGCGCCCGCGCCGACCCAGCTGGAGGGCCCGACCCAGCCGGCGCCGAGCACCCCCTACCTCGGGTTCGGCACGCCCCCGCCCTAGGGGGGTGTCGTGTGGATCATGCCGGGCTCCCGACGCCCGGCACGGCACCTCGCGGACCCGCGCTCGTCGCACGCAGCGCCGCTGCGCTCTCCTCACGCGGGTTGCGAGCTACCGCACCAGACGCCGCTCGCTGATCCGGCCTGACCCACAAGACACCCCCCAAGGCCCCCGCCCTGGCGACCCGGGGATTCTGCGCCATATCGCTCACACGTCCGGTCGTTCCGCTCGTTCCGCGCACGCGGGCCCGGGTGGACTGATTGAATCGCTTCCGGGCAGCCCTGCCCTGTCGGGGGCACCCCCGACGGTGGCCGTGGGCGAGCCGAAGAGTCGCGGTGACGTACGACCCGGGCGGCGCGGTTGGCGTCCGCTTGCGGGAACTTGGGGAGATCATGGACGAGCGGAAGGCCCCCGGGCCCAAGCCGAAGTGGTGGAGCCGTCCGGTCGCACGACCCGGCGACCGGCAGCCGGACGCGGCGGCGGAGACCGGCACGGAGCCATCGGCCGGGACCGCGGCCGAGGCCGTGGCGGAGACGCCGGCCGAGCGGCCACCCGCCGCCGGGGACGCCGAGGCGGCGGACGCGGCCCGCGCGGGCGCCGGGCGGCCGCTGCACGAGCCCGATCCGTACAGCACCCCGCCCTACGGCGGCCCCGGGCCCTGGGCCCCGGCCCCGCCCGTACAGCATCCGGGCACGACCCCGGCGCACGGTACGAACCTGCCGCCCGGCGCCGTCCCGCAGCCCGGGGTTTCGCAGCCCGGGGTTCCGCAGCCCGGGATGGTGACCCCGGCGCACGGCACCCAGCTGCCGCCCGGGGGTCACGGCGCCCCGGTCCCCGCCCAGTGGCAGAGCTATGACCCCTGGACCGTGGCCCGGCCGCCCGCCGAGCGCAAGGTGGTCTCCCGCCGCCGCGCGTTCGTCGCCGTCCTGCTGATCGCGCTGATCGCGGGGTGCCTGGGCGGCGGGATCGGCGCGTACGTCGAGCGGGACCGGGCCTCCGGGGGTGTCGACGTGAAGCTTCCGCAGGCCCCGCTGGAGAAGGGCACCCGGGACCCGGACAGCATCGCGGGCATCGCCTCCAGCGCGCTGCCGGGCGTGGTGACCATTCATGTCAGCGGCAGTTCCGAGGAGGGCACCGGCACCGGCTTCGTCCTCGACAAGCAGGGCCACATCCTCACCAACAACCACGTCGTGGCGCCCGCCGGTTCCGACGGCGACATATCGGTGACCTTCAACGGTGGCCAGACCGCCCGCGCCGAGCTGGTCGGCCGGGACGCCGGGTACGACCTGGCGGTCATCCGGGTCGAGGGCGTCTCCGGGCTGAGCCCGCTGGCGCTGGGCAACTCCGACTCCGTCCGGGTCGGCGACCCGGTGGTGGCGATCGGCGCCCCGTTCGACCTGGCGGGCACGGTCACCTCCGGGATCATCAGCGCCAAGGAGCGTCCGATCACCGCGGGCGGCGAGAAGGAGGACGGCAGCGACATCTCCTATGTCGACGCGCTGCAGACCGACGCCCCGATCAACCCGGGCAACTCCGGCGGCCCGCTGGTCGACGGCAAGGCGCGGGTCATCGGGATCAACAGCGCCATCCGGGCCGCCGACGACGGCGCCGAGCTGGGCGGTCAGGGCGGCTCCATCGGCCTGGGCTTCGCGATCCCGATCAACCAGGGCAAGCGGGTCGCCGAGGAGCTGATCAACACCGGCAAGGCCACCCACCCGGTGATCGGCGTCACGCTCAACATGGAGTACACGGGCGACGGTGCCCGGGTGAACGGCAAGGGCGCCGACGGCCCGCCGGTCACCCCGGACGGCCCGGGCGACAAGGCGGGGATCAAGGCCGGTGATGTGATCACCGAGGTGGACGGCGTCCGGGTGCACAGCGGCCAGGAGCTGATCGTCAAGATCCGCAGCCACCGCCCCGGCGACCGGCTCCGGCTGACCGTCAAGCGGGACGGCGACGAGCGCACCGTGGAGCTGACGCTGGGCTCGGCGAGCAGCGAGGGCTAGAGGGCTCTGACGCCCGATGTTGGCCCGGGCGTCTCCCGCGCCGGCCCTGCCGACAGGTACGGTGTTGAGTGGCCCACTCAGGGTTTCGGACGTCTTCTAGGAGCTGCAAGGTGTTGGACATAGGACCTCTCGAGCTTGTCGCGCTCGTTGTCCTTGCGGTGCTCATCTTCGGCCCGGAAAAGCTTCCGAAGGTCATCCGGGACGTGTCGCAGTTCATCCGCAAGGTCCGGGAGTTCTCCGACAGCGCCAAGGAGGACATCCGCTCCGAGCTGGGGCCCGAGTTCAAGGACTTCGAGTTCGAGGACCTGAACCCCAAGACGTTCGTGCGCAAGCACGTGCTCGACAACGACGAGCTGGGCCTCAAGGAAATCCAGAACGGTTTCGACCTCCGCAAGGAGATGGCCGAGGTCGCCGACTCCGTGAACGGCCGGGAGAGTGACGTCCCACACGGCTCTTCAGGGGGCTCCGGCACCACCCCGCCGTCCCTGTCCAAGGGCGACTCCGGCACCCCTGACCTGCTGCGCAAGCGCGATGACCAGCCTCGTGAGGACCGTCCGCCTTTCGACTCCGACGCCACTTGATCCCCCCGTATGCCCGGGCTGGTTGACCCGTATGGCTATCCTCCCTTTGTCCGGGGTGAGGTCGCCCGAAGGGGGGCGGGCCGCCCACGACGAAGGGCAACGAGGAGGCTCCGCGCACATGGGCACGACGAGTCGGCTAGGGGTGCATGGGGTGGACGGTTCGGTACGGGGGATGCCCGCTGAGGCTCGGCGGAGCGTCGACGGCTACCTGATGGCAGCCTTCCCCTGGTACGGCCTTGACGAGGCGTTCACCGGGCCGCGCTGGCTCATGCAGGTGGGCGCGGCCGCCGATGGCCGGGTGGAGTACGGCTCGACCGGGCACGGCGAGGAGCCGTCGCTGCGTGTCGAGACCGATATGGACCAGCAGCGCTTCACGGTGGTGGTGACGGTCGGCGGCCGCCCCGTACGGGACAGCGCGGACGGCACGGGCAAGCTGGAGGCCACCTCGGTCTCCTCGGCCGCCTGGCTGGCGGGCTCGGGCCTGCTGTCATGCACCTGGCCGACCCGCATGGAGCGGGGGCTGCGCCAGGACTGGCTGGACCAGCAGACCGCGATCGCCTGGGAGCTGGCGGACGCCCTGGACGGCGAGGAGTGGTCCCAGCTGTCGCTGCCGGTGGACGGCGTGCCGACCGACTTCCACTACCGCGAGTCCGAGTACGGCTGGGTGCTGGCCGGCTCGGCGGGCGAGAGCGTGCACATCGGGGCGTACGGGCGCGGGATGAGCGCCTACGGCCTGGGTTTCTCGGTGATCAAGGACATCACCGGCTACGACGCGTAGACAGGGCACAGGGGCGGCCCCGCGAGGCCGCCCCTGCCGCATCCGTCTCAGAACTTGTTGCGCGGCGTGACGCCCAGCGACATGCCCGCCAGGCCCCGCTGCCGTCCGCCGATCTTGCCGGCGATCGAGCGCAGCGCGCTGCCCGCGGGGGAGTCGGGATCGGACAGCACGACCGGCTTGCCCTCGTCGCCGCCCTCGCGCAGCCGTACGTCGATGGGGATGGAGCCCAGCACCGGCACCGTCGTCCCGGTGGTCCGGGACAGCCCCTCGGCGACCTTCTGCCCGCCGCCGGTGCCGAAGACGTCGACCATCTCGTCGCAGTGCGGGCAGGGCAGCCCGGACATGTTCTCCACCACGCCGACGATCTTCTGATGGGTCTGGACGGCGATCGAGCCCGCCCGCTCGGCCACCTCGGCGGCGGCCTGCTGCGGCGTCGTCACCACCAGGATCTCGGCGCCCGGCACCAGCTGGGCGACGGAGATCGCGATGTCGCCGGTGCCCGGCGGGAGGTCCAGCAGCAGGACGTCGAGATCGCCCCAGTAGACGTCGGCCAGGAACTGCTGGAGGGCGCGGTGCAGCATCGGCCCGCGCCACACCACCGGGGTGTTGCCCGGGGTGAACATCCCGATCGAGATCACCTTCACGCCGTTCGCCGACGGCGGCATGATCATGTCCTCGACCTGGGTCGGCTTTCCGTCGGCGCCGAGCATGCGCGGCACCGAGTGGCCGTAGATGTCGGCGTCCACGACGCCGACCTTGAGCCCGTCGTCGGCCATCGCGGCGGCCAGGTTGACCGTCACCGACGACTTGCCGACGCCGCCCTTGCCGGAGGCCACCGCGTACACCCGGGTCAGCGAGCCGGGCTGGGCGAAGGGCACCTCGCGCTCGGCCTGGCCGCCGCGCAGCGAGGCGGCCAGCTCGCGCCGCTGCTCGTCGCTCATGACGTCCAGCTCGACGGTGACGCCGGTCACCCCGGCGACCTGGTGGACCGCCTCCCGTACCCGGCTGGTGATCGTCTCCCGCATCGGGCAGCCGGAGACCGTGAGGTACACCACCACCGCGACCGTGCCGTCCGACGCGATCTCGACGGATTTGACCATGCCGAGGTCGGTGATCGGCTTGTGGATCTCCGGGTCGTTGACCGTGGCGAGCGCGGCGCGCACCGCGTCTTCGCTCGGTGCCGGGACAGTGTCGGTAGCCATACGAAAGATGGTACGGCGCCGCGGGTGTGCGCCGGAAAGCCCGTCAGCGGTCGCGTTCCTCACGCGAGGGCGCGGGCCGCCGCTCGTCCAGCTCCCGGACCAGGTCCTCGAACTCGGAGCGGATCCAGTCCCGCGTCGCGACCTCGCCGAGCCCGGTGCGCAGCGTCGCGATCTCCCGGGTCAGGAACTCGGTGTCGGCGATGGCCCGCTCGTCCCGCGCCCGGTCCTGCTCGAGCGTGACACGGTCCCGGTCGGACTGCCGGTATTGCGAGAGCAGGATCAGCGGCGCCGAGTACGACGCCTGGAGCGACAGCATCAGCGTCAGGAAGATGAACGGGAACGGATCGAACCGCAGCGGGCGTGGCGCGAGGGTGTTCCAGGCCAGCCAGGCGACGACGAAGACCGTCATCCAGGCGATGAAGCGGCCGGTGCCCAGGAAGCGGGCGATCAGCTCCGACGCCCTGCCGAACGCCTCCGGGTCCCAGCGCGGCAGCGGGCTGCGGCGGCGCTCCCTGGGCCGGTCCAGACGGCCCCCGTCACCGTCCATCGCCCACCTCCGGGATCGGCACCCCGCCGTGCAGCTCGCGCTCCCGCCAGTCGGTGGGCAGCAGATGGTCCAGCACGTCGTCCACGGTCACCGCGCCCAGCAGCGACCCGCCCTCGTCCACGACCGGTGCCGCCAGCAGGTTGTACGTCGCCAGATGGCCCGCGACCACGGGCAGCGGGGTCTCCGGGGGCAGCGGCCGCAGATCGGTGTCCACGGCCGAGCCGACGAGGGTGAACGGCGGGTCGCGCAGCAGCCGCTGGAAGTGGATGGTGCCCAGATAGCGCCCGGTGGGCGTCTCGTCGGGCGGCCGGCACACATACACCTGGGCGGCGAGCGCCGGGGTGAGGTCCTGGTCGCGCACCCGCGCGAGGGCGTCCGCGACCGTGGCGTCCGGCCGCAGCACGATGGGCTCGGTCGTCATCAGCCCGCCCGCCGAGCCCTCCTCGTACGACATCAGCCGCCGCATGTCGGCGGCCTCCCTGGGCCGCATCAGGGCCAGCAGCCGCTCCTTGTCCCGTTCGGGCAGCTCGGAGAGCAGGTCGGCCGCGTCGTCGGGGTCCATCGCCTCCAGGACGTCGGCCGCGCGCTCCTCCTCGAGCTTGCCGAGGATCTCCACCTGGTCGTCGTCGGGCAGCTCCTCCAGGACGTCCGCGAGCCGTTCGTCGTCCAGCGCCGCCGCGACCTCGCCGCGCCGCTTGGCGGAGAGGTGGTGCAGGACGTTCGCGAGGTCGGCGGGACGCAGCTGCTCGAAGGTGGCCAGCAGGTTCTCCGCGCCCTGCCCGTGCTCCTCCAGCGAGAATCCGGTGACGGCCGACCAGTCCACGGTCAGCGTCTCGCCCCGGCGGCGCAGCGCGCCGCTTCTGCCGCGCCGTACGAAGACCTTGTCGATCTCCCATTCGCGCCGCGCGGGCAGCTGCGCCATCGCCACGTCCAGGACCGTGACGTCCTCGCCGGTCTCCACCAGCCGCACGGTGCGGTCCAGAAGTTCGCCGAGGACCAGCGTCTCGGTGGGGCGCTGCTCGAAGCGCCGCATGTTCACCACGCCGGTGGTGATGACCTGGCCCGACTCCACGCCCGTCACCCGCGTCATCGGCAGGAAGATGCGGCGGCGGGTGACCACTTCGACGACCAGCCCGAGCACCCGCGGCGGCCGCCCGGCGAGCCGCAGCATCGCCACCAGATCGCGGACCCGCCCCACGTGGTCGCCGTTCGGGTCGAAGACGGCGACGCCGGCCAGATGCGAGACATAGATCCGCGAGGCGCCTGCCGGCATGTCATGCGCCTCCTTCCCGCCACGCACCGGTGCGTATTCACCGGGTTCAGGCTAGCCTGCCCCGTTCTGCCCCGCCGCCGGACGAGCGGCCTCCGGCGCCCCGCGCACACTTCCGCGCGGCACCGGTACGCTGCCGTACTGCACCGGACCGGCATCAGGAGGCAGAGCGGACGTGCGCATCCGGAACACGGCTCTCGTCGCGGTGATGTGCGCGGGATTGGCCGCGACGCTCACCGCGTGCGGCGGCGAAGGGGAGAAGGACCCCGACGCGGGAACCAACGGCGTGGGCAAGCTCCCCGCCACCAAGATCCAGAGCAAGGCCCGGACGGCGGCCGGGAGCGCGGACGCGGTCCATCTGTCCGGCAGCCTCGTCTCCAAGGGCCGCACCTACAAGGTGGACATGAAGCTGAAGGGCGACGGCGGCACCGGCGTCGTCTCCACCAAGGGCACCCGCTTCGAACTGCTGCGGGTGGGCGAGGAGCTGTACCTCAAGGCGGACGCGGGCTTCTGGGGACACCAGGGCACCGACGGCGGCGGACACAGCGGCGACGCGGCCGCGGCGGACAAGCTCGACGACAAGTACGTGAAGGTGCCGTCCGGGGACCCCTCCTACAAAAGGCTCAGCGGCTTCACGGAGAAGAGCGTCATGCTGGACGGGCTGCTCGGCCTGCACGGCACCATCACCGCGGGCGACCGCGGCGAGGTCGGCGGCATCCGTACGATCCGCATCCTCGGCGGGCAGCAGGGCGACGGCGGCTCCCTCGACGTCTCCCTGGAGGGCCGCCCGTACCCGCTGCGGCTCCAGCGGGCCGGGGGCGCGGGGGTGATCCGGCTGGCGGACTGGAACAAGGACTTCCAGCTGACCGCGCCGGAGAAGGACGCCGTGGTCGACTACGGCCAGCAGATCCCCACGGGAACGTAGCGGCAGGTCGGCCCGGGCGGCACACCCAGCCCCGGGCACCACACCCCAGCCCCCGGCAACACACCCCAGCCCCGGGCGGCACGCACCAGCCCCGGGCACCACACCCCAGCCTCGGGCGGCACACCTCAGCCCCGGGCGGCACGCCCCAGCCCCTCCGGCGTTTGAGGAGCGGGGGTGGGGGGCGGAGCCCCCACCCGGGGCCCGGGGGCGGAGATGCCCCATCCCCAGCCTCTCCGGCGTTTGAGGAGCGGGGTCCAGGGGCGGAGCCCCGGCGGGGCGCGGGGCGGAGCCCCGCATCGGGGGCCGGGGGCTTGCCCCCGGTTTCGGGAAGGGGCGGGGCGGGGAGAACTCAGCCCGCCCCGCGCGCCCGCTTGCCCCGGGCGATCAGCTTCGGCAGCCCCGCCGGCATCGCCCGCCGCGTCACGGCAGCGGTCGGCAGGGGCGCCGCCGCGAGCGAACCCGCCTCCGCCGGCACGAGCGCCGCGTCGGTCACCGGCTCCAGCCGCAGCACCCGGCACTCCCGGGCCCACCGCTCCGCGATCGTGTCCGCGTCCGCCGCGTTCAGCCGCTTGCCCTTCAGCTCGCCGACGGCCGCCGTCCACGCCTCACCCTCCGGGGCGAGTTCGACCACCCGCGCGGGCCAGCCGACCAGCCGCCCGCCCTTGTCCTTGCTGCGCACGGTCACCGTCGCGGTGCCGCCGTCCACGAGCCCGAGCCCCTTCAGCGGCTGCTCGTCGGGGCCGTCCCCGACGAGGCAGACGGCGCCCTCGTGCCAGATGTGCCACAGCGCGCGGGCGGCGCCCTCGGAGCCCTGCACCCAGACCAGGGCGGACTTCTTCGCCGCCTCCTCGACCAGGGCGCGGTCGATCGGGTCCATGGCGTCCGTCGGTGGCGGCGTCGGCGTCGGCGTCTGCGTCATGCGAACAGCGTAGGACAGCGGGTCCGGCGCCCTCCGCGCATCCCATCCAGCGAAACGACTCCGCCCAGAGCCGCCCAGAGCCGCCTACAGCCAGCCGTTCCGCTTGAAGCCGCGGTGGATCGTGACACAGATCGCCACGGTGACGGCCATCACCGTCGGGTAGCCGAACCTCCAGTGCAGCTCGGGCATGTACTCGAAGTTCATGCCGTAGATCCCGGCGATCATCGTCGGGACCGCGCAGATCGCCGCCCAGGAGGTGATCTTGCGCATGTCCTCGTTCTGGGCGACCGTCGCCTGCGCCAGGTTCGCCTGCAGGATCGAGTTCAGCAGGTCGTCGAAGCCCAGCACCTGCTCGTTGACCCGGGCCAGGTGGTCCGCGACGTCCCGGAAGTACTTCTGGATGTCCGGGTCCACCAGCCGCATCGGGCGCTCGCTCAGCAGCTGCATCGGCCGCAGCAGCGGCGAGACGGCCCGCTTGAACTCCAGCACCTCGCGCTTGAGCTGGTAGATGCGTCCCGCGTCGCCGCCGCGCCGGGAAGTCGCCTGCGAGAAGACCTCGATCTCGACCTCGTCGATGTCGTCCTGCACGGCGTCGGCGACCGCGAGATACCCGTCCACGACCTGGTCGGCGATGGCGTGCAGCACCGCCGAGGGGCCCTTGGCCAGCAGCTCCGGGTCCTCCTGGAGGCGGTGGCGCAGGGCGCGCAGCGAGCCCTGGCCGCCGTGCCGCACGGTCACGATGAAGTTGTGGCCCGTGAAGCACATCACCTCACCGGTCTCCACGACCTCGCTGGTCGAGGTGAGTTGGGCGTGCTCCACGTAGTGGATGGTCTTGAAGACGGTGAAGAGGCTGTCGTCGTACCGCTCCAGCTTCGGCCGCTGGTGCGCCTGCACCGCGTCCTCGACGGCCAGCGGGTGCAGCCCGAACTCCTGTGCGATGCCCGCGAACTCGCGCTCGGTCGGCTCGTGCAGCCCGATCCAGGCGAACCCGCCCTCGGCGCGCACCCGCTCCATGGCCTGCGCCGGGCTGACGTGGTCGCTGACCCGCTTCCCGTCGCGGTAGACGGCGCAGTCGACGATCGCGCTGTTGACGGACGGGTCGCGGGTGGTGTCGTAGTTGCTGGTGTTGTGCGTCCGGCGCAGGGCGGGACGGACGGCTGCGCGCAGGTCACGGATCATCGACATGACGGGCTCCTTCACGGGCAGGCCGTCAGCGGCGGGCGCGCGGCGCAGCGCTGCGCCCGGAAGGTGGACGTACGGCACGTCCCTGAGGCGTACCTACGTCCGCAAAGCGGGCGGCGCTCCGTGCGATGACGCTGACGGAAGTTCGCGGAGAACAGAACAGATGCGATACGAAGGCGCTCTGCCGTCACATGCCCTTGATGTGAGAAGACTTCACGTGTTTCACCGCGAGGCGGTGGGGTACGGAAGGTTTCAGATCATGAAGCCGCATACCAAGGGGAAACGACGGGAGAACTGTCGGTACTGCACGGTCGACTAGGATCCACCGCAGCCCCACCTCCTCCGGCCGGTCCCCCTTGGGGGACGACGTAAATTCCCTGGGCAGGCAGCAAGGCTATCAGCCGCCGGAACCGCCCGGCCGCCGCTTTGCCCGTTCGATACGCGATCTATGCTCACCGCATGTCAGACGTTCTGCAGCTGGTCGAGGCCCGGTTGATCACCGCGCTGGGCGAGCCGGACGCCCGCGCCGCCGTCACGTTCGTCGGTACGGACCGCATCGAGGTGCTGCGTTTCCGCGCGGACGGGAACGTCGTCAGGTACGCCACCCTCGGCATGTCGGACCATCCGATGACCGACCCCACCGCCCCCGTCGCCGACCCCCTCCGCGGCCCGCGCGCCGAGCTGGTCCTCACCGTGCGCGGCGGCGGGCCGGGGCCCGCCCCCGCCGTCCTGGACGAGGTGCTGCGCCCGCTCGCCGTGCTGGCCGCCTCGCCGCAGGTCGAGGGCGTGGTGGTGGCCCCGGGCGCGTCCCTGGACCTTGGCGGCCCGTTGTGGCCCGGGGCGCCCTTCAGCTCCGTGCTCGTGGGTGAACCGGGTGGTCTGGTCGAGGACTTGGAGCTGATCGCGCCGATGGAGCCGGTGCGCTTCCTGCCGCTGCTGCCGATGACCGGGAACGAGGCGGCGTGGAAGCGGGTCCACGGCGCCGGCGCGCTCCAGGACCGCTGGCTGCGGCACGGCACGGACCTGCGCGACCCGGCCAGATCCGGTGTGCCGCTCGTCTGAGGCTCGTCCCCGACTCGTGTCCGGTCCGCCCCCTCCACATGGGTGATCGTCCTTGACGTGGGGACGGGCGGGGAGGACCGTGGGGCCCTATGAGGGGCGAACCCAGTTGCCCGAAGTGCGGTGGCCGGGTGCGTGCGCCCGGTCTCTTCGCCGACTCCTGGCAGTGCGGTGTGCACGGCACGGTGCACCCCGTCCAGCCGGTCGTCCCACCGAGCGTGGAAGCACTCGTGGTGGTCACCAACCGTGCCCGGGTGCCCGTATGGATGCCGTGGCCGCTGCCCGTCGGCTGGCTGTTCACCGGGGTCGCGTGCGCCGGTGACGACCGCAGCGGCGGCCGCGCGACGGTCGTGGCCTGCTCGGGCCCGGGCCCGCTGGGCGGCCCGGGGGAGCTGCTGCTGGTGGCGGAGGAGCTGGGCGTGGGGCTCGGCGCGCGGTACGCGGGCATCCCCGGCCCCGATCCCGGGCCCGGGATGCGGGTGGACAAGCCGCCGCATGTCAAGGTGCTGGCCGCCGGGCGGCCCACCCCGCTGTGGCACGTCGAGGGCACCCCGGACGACCGTGCGGTGTTCGCGGGCGAGGCGTGCGGGCTGTGGCTGTGGGCGGTGGTCTGGCCCGAGCAGACCGGGCTGCTGATGTACGACGAGATGGTGCTCACCGATCTGCGGGACGCGGGCGCCGAGGTGGATCTGGTGCCGTGCGGCGCGCTGTCGCCGCGGCTGCTGTCCTGACGCGGGGTGTGCGGCCCTGACGCCGGGTGGCCGTACGGATCGTACGGGTCACCCCTGACGCGGGCATGCCCTGGACTGCGGCTACCCTGAAGCAGGCCGCCCGTTCACCCTGTTACCGCTGGGAGCCCGCGTTCGTGCGCATCGACCTGCACACCCACTCCACCGCGTCGGACGGTACGGACACCCCCGCCGAACTGGTGCGCAATGCCGCCGCGGCCGGGCTGGACGTCGTCGCGCTCACCGATCACGACACGGTCGGCGGCTACGAGGAGGCGGCCGGGGCGCTGCCGGACGGGCTGACGCTGGTCACCGGCGCCGAGCTGTCCTGCCGTCTGGGCGGGGTGAGCCTGCACATGCTGGCGTACCTCTTCGATCCGGCCGAGCCCGAGCTGGCGCGCGAGCGCGAGCTGGTGCGCGACGACCGGGTGCCCCGGGCCAAGGCGATGGTGGGCAAGCTGCGTGAGCTGGGCGTGCCCGTCACCTGGGAACGGGTGGCGGAGATCGCCGGGGACGGGGCCGTGGGGCGGCCGCACATCGCGACCGCGATGGTCGAGGCGGGCGTCGTCGAGAGCGTCACGGACGCGTTCGACTCGGAGTGGCTGTCGAACGGCGGCCGGGCGTACGTGGAGAAGCACGAGCTGGACCCCTTCGAGGCGGTCCGGCTGATCAAGGGCGCGGGCGGGGTCGCCGTCTTCGCGCATCCGCTGGCCGTCAAGCGGGGCGAGTGCGTACCGGAGAGCGCGATCGGGGAGCTGGCCGCGGCCGGTCTCGACGGCATCGAGGTCGACCATATGGACCACGACGAGCCCACCCGGGCCCGGCTGCGCGCGATCGCCGCCGAGCACGGGCTGCTGACCACGGGCTCCAGCGACTACCACGGCAGCCGTAAGACCTGCCGGCTCGGCGAGTACACCACCGACCCCGAGGTCTACGCGGAGATCGTGCGCCGGGCGGCGCTGGCGCCACGCGAAGCGCCCCCGTACGACGGCGTACGAGGGCGGCTGCGGTGACGCGTCACTCTTCTCGTCGGTGACGTGTCGGCGTCTGAATCTGCGTCTTTGTCTGCTGCTTCTGCGTCGGTGGTACTACCGGGCGGCGGTTTCGGCTGGACGGATGTAGATGCGCTGGCCGATCGCGGCGGCCTGCTGCACGATCCGGTTGACGGAGGCGGCGTCCACGACGGTGCTGTCCACGGCGTTCCCGTCGACATCGTCAAGGCGCATGATCTCGAAGCGCTGCAAGGCTTCTCCCTTCGTCTGATCCTCCTGCTGGAGAACTGGTGTATACGGAACACGCGGCTTCGCTGCCGCGTGCTTCCACAACCTGTTCAACGAAGCATGCCCTGAAAAGATTCCCTACGCTAATGAAATTTTTCGCCAGACTAAGCATTCCCTGGTCGGGCGCCGATGAGACGGAGTCCGGTTGTGCCCCTCCTGCGGAGGCCCGGAGAATGAACCGCGTATGAGTGACGTGATGCCTGCGGGCCAACCAGACCTCGCCTCGATCGTCGACGGCATCGAGCGCACCAACGAGCTGCTGCAGCGCGTGCTCGCCGAGGTCGCGACCACGCCCTCCACTCATGCGATCTTCGTGGACGCCGGATACGTCTACGCCGCCGCCGGGCGGCTCGTCGCCGGGACGGAGGACCGCCGGGCCTTCGAGCTCGACGCGGAGGGGATCATCGAGGCGTTCATCGACAAGGCCCGGACGATCTTCCCGGACAGCCGGCTGCTGCGGGTCTACTGGTTCGACGGGGCCCGGCGCCGCATCCACACCCCCGAGCAGCAGAGCATCGCCGAGCTGCCCGACGTCAAGGTCCGGCTGGGCAACCTCAACGCCAACAACCAGCAGAAGGGCGTCGACTCACTCATCCGCTCCGACCTCGAATCCCTCGCCCGGCACCGGGCCATCGGCGATGCCGTGCTGATCGGGGGCGACGAGGACCTGGTCTCCGCCGTCGAGGCCGCGCAGGGCTACGGAGCGCGCGTCCACCTGTGGGGCATCGAGGCCCTCGACGGGCGCAACCAGGCCGAGCCGCTGCTGTGGGAGGTCGACAGCCAGCGCACCTTCGACCTCGACTTCTGCAAGCCGTACGTCACCCGGCGGGCGACCGGCTACGAGCCGAACGGCGACAGCCCGCTGTGCGGGCCCGCCCCCTCCCGCGACGAGGTGCGCTTCATCGGCGCCCAGATCGCCGCGCAGTGGCTCTCCGCACGCGGCCGCGAAAGCCTCGCCGAGCTGCTGCCCGGCCACCCCTATCTGCCCGGCTCGGTCGACCAGGAGCTGCTGATCGACGCGGAGGGGATGCTGCGGCTGTCCCTGCGCGCCCACGCCGATCTGCGGCGGGCGCTGCGGGACGGCTTCTGGGAGCACCTGCAGGCGCAGTACTAGGGGGTGTCCTGCCAGAAGGAGATCAGTGCGTCGGCCGTGGGGTGCGGCCGCTCCGCGTTGGGGGAGTGCTCCGCGCCCTCGATCACGGTCCGGCGGGCGGACAGCCGCTCCGCCATCGCGTCCATCAGCGGCACCGGCCAGGCGTAGTCCACCTCACCCGACAGCACATGCTTCGGGAGCGCCGTCGCGGCCAGCTCCCCGACCCGGTCCGGCTCACCGTTCAGCTGCCGCCCGGTGGCCATCAGCTGCTCCGGAACGGTGCGCATCCAGCGCGCGTGCAGAAAGTCCCGTACGCCGGGCGGCGTCACCTCATCGGCCGCCTCGGGCGGATCGAGTTCGCGCATCGCCTGCCAGACGGACTCCATGTCCATCACGCTCAGCGCGTCGATCAGCAGCTTGGTGCGCTCCTGCTGCGGGGGCGCGATGGCGCCGGGCCCGGAACTCATGATCGTGAGCGAGGCGAAGGCGGCGGGGTCGCGCAGCACGGCGGCCCGTGCGATCAGCCCGCCCAGCGAGTGCCCCAGCACATGGACCGGCCCCGAGCCGTCCGCCAGCGCCGCCGCCTGGGCGAGCAGATCCCGCGCCAGCTCGTCCTGCGCGTAGGCGGCCTCGTCGCGCGGCCCGGGACTCTCGTACTGCCCCCGCCCGTCGACCGCGACCGCCCGGTAACCGGCGGCGGCCAGCGGCTCCAGGAGCGCGATGAAGTCCTCCTTGCTCCCGGTGAACCCCGGCACCAGCAGCACGGTCCCGCGCGCGGAGCGCCCCGGTGGTGCGTCATGCACGGCGAACTCGCCGCGCGCGGTCGACAGCCGGTGGGCGCGGGCGCCCGTGGGGAGGGTGAGGAACGGCGGCCTGCTCATGGAGACGAGGCTATACAGGACGCGGAGAACGGGGTGTGAACGGGGCGTTGTGCCCGGGGCCCCACGTGCCCGGGGCCTGATCCGCGGTGTGCGGATCAGGCCCCGTCGGGTGCTGTGGCCGTCAGGCCTCGGGTGTGGCTTCCGCCGCGGCGCGGGTGCGGGTGCGGCGGCGTACGGGCTTCGCCTCGGCCTCGTCGGGCTGAGCGGCCGGCTCCGTGGCCTTGGCCGCCGCACGGGTGCGACGGCGCGGCTTGGCGGGGGCCTCGGCCTCCGGCGTCTCGGCCGTATCGGCCGTGGCGGCCTTGGCCCGGGTACGGCGACGCGGCGCGGCCGGGGCGGTCTCCGCCGCCTCGGCTCCGGCCTCGGCCGTCTCGGCCGCCTTCGCCCGGGTGCGGCGTCGGGGCTTGGCCGGGGTTTCCTCGGCTGTCTCGGTCGTGCCCTCGGCGGTGGCGACGGCCGTTTCGGCGGCGTCGGCCTTGGCGCGGGTGCGGCGTCGGGGCTTGGCCGGGGTTTCCTCGGCTGCCTCGGTCGTGCCCTCGGCCGTGGCGACCGCGGTCTCGGCGGTGTCCGCCTTGGCGCGGGTGCGGCGGCGCCGGGGCTTGGCGGGGGTCTCCTCCGGCGCGGCATCCGCCGGAGCCTCCGCCGCCGGGGCCTCCACTGCCGGGGCCTCCGCCGTGTCGACGGCGGTGACGGCCGCCGCGTCCGCGTCGGCCGCCGCACCGGACCGGGTACGGCGACGGCGGCGCGGACGGCGCGGCTCCGTCGCGGACTCGGCGCCCTCGGCCTCGGGGGTGGCCGGGGCCGAAGCGTCCACCGACTGGCCGCCGCGGGTGCGGCGGCGGACCCGCGGGGTGCGGGTGCGGCGCGCGGGGCGCTCCTCCGTGGCGGGGGAGCGGCGGCCGCGGCCACCGGTCTCACCGAGGTCTTCGATCTCCTCGGCGCCCAGCCCGGCCCGGGTGCGCTCGGCGCGCGGCAGGACACCGGTGGTGCCTTCCGGGATGCTCAGCAGCTCGTACAGATGCGCGGAGGTCGAGTACGTCTCCTCCGGATCGTTGAACGGCAGGTCCAGCGCCTTGTTGATCAGCTGCCAGCGCGGGATGTCGTCCCAGTCGACGAGCGTGATGGCGATACCCGAGGCGCCCGCGCGGCCGGTGCGGCCGATGCGGTGCAGATAGGTCTTCTCGTCCTCGGGGGACTGGTAGTTGATCACATGGGTGACGCCCTCGACGTCGATGCCGCGCGCGGCGACATCGGTGCAGACCAGGACGTCGACCTTGCCGTTGCGGAAGGCGCGCAGCGCCTGCTCGCGGGCGCCCTGGCCGAGGTCGCCGTGGACCGCGCCGGAGGCGAACCCGCGGCGGGCGAGCTGGTCGGCGATGTCGGCGGCGGTCCGCTTCGTACGGCAGAAGATCATCGCGAGGCCGCGGCCCTCCGCCTGCAGCACGCGCGCCACGACCTCCGGCTTGTCCATGGAGTGGGCGCGGAAGACGTGCTGCGTCGTGTTGGCGACCGTCTGGCCCTCGTCGTCCGGCGCGGTGGCGCGGATGTGCGTGGGCTGCGACATGTAGCGGCGGGCGAGACCGATGACGGCGCCCGGCATGGTCGCCGAGAACAGCATGGTCTGGCGCTTGGCCGGGAGCATGTTGATGATCTTCTCGACGTCGGGCAGGAAGCCCAGGTCGAGCATCTCGTCGGCCTCGTCGAGGACGAGGGCCTTGACGGACGAGAGCCGCAGCTTCTTCTGGCCCGCGAGGTCGAGCAGCCGGCCGGGGGTGCCGACGACCACGTCGACGCCCTTCTTCAGGGCCTCGACCTGCGGTTCGTACGCGCGGCCGCCGTAGATCGACAGCACCCGGACGGCGCGGACCTTGCCAGCGGTCAGCAGGTCGTTGGTGACCTGCTGGCACAGCTCGCGGGTGGGGACGACCACGAGCGCCTGCGGGGCGTCGGTCAGCTGGTCGGGCTTGGCCCGGCCCGCCTCGACGTCCGCGGGGACGACGACGCGCTCCAGCAGCGGGAGGCCGAAGCCCAGCGTCTTGCCGGTGCCGGTCTTGGCCTGGCCGATGACGTCGGAGCCGGAGAGGGCGACCGGGAGCGTCATCTCCTGGATGGGGAACGGGGACGTGATGCCGACGGCCTCGAGGGCCTCGGCTGTCTCGGGAAGGATCCCGAGTTCTCGGAAAGTGGTCAGGATGCTTGCCTCTTCTGTGAGACGCGGCGGGAGGCGGCGAAGGGGGTCGCACTGCGCCCGGGTACACCGGCCTTGGCCGGTTCGGCGCGGGACCACTGCCCTCGCTCGAGCGCTCACGCCGCGAGCGGGTCCCTCCTGCCGTGCGCATGGAAGATGCGCGCCGCGCGGAGAGCGGTCGGGTGTTGGAGCCGATCGGGCCACCGACCGGGCATCCGTATTCGTGGAACGACCCGCCGATACTCGACGGGTGCAAATACCACTGTACCCCGGAAGCGCGCATCTGTGACCGGGTAACCCGAACCGGGGCGTGGGGGGACTTGGCTGACCAGGGCCTTCCTCGCCCCGTCCGGCGGACTATTGTGCGCTCCATGGAGACGTCTGATACGCCTGAGACCGAGAAGACCCCGACCGGGATCGCCGCCCAGGACTGGGAGACGGCCGCCGCCGAGCCGCAGTACCGGGCCGCGGTGGTGGACCTGCTCGGGGCGCTCGCCTATGGCGAGCTGGCCGCGTTCGAGCGGCTCGCGGAGGACGCCAAGCTGGCGCCCACGCTGGAGGACAAGGCGGAGCTGGCGAAGATGGCGTCGGCCGAGTTCCACCACTTCGAGCGGCTGCGGGACCGGCTGGCCGCGGTCGGCGAGGAGCCGACCGCGGCGATGGAGCCGTTCGCGGCGGCGCTGGACGGGTTCCACCGCCAGACCGCGCCGTCCGACTGGCTGGAGGGCCTGGTCAAGGCGTACGTGGGCGACTCGATCGCCAGTGACTTCTACCGCGAGGTGGCGGCCCGGCTCGACTCGGACACCCGCGCCCTGGTGCTCCAGGTGCTGGACGACACCGGCCACGCGAGCTTCGCGGTGGAGAAGGTGCGGGCCGCGATCGAGGCCGACCCGCGGGTCGGCGGGCGGCTGGCGCTGTGGGCCCGGCGGCTGATGGGCGAGGCGCTGTCCCAGGCGCAGCGGGTGGTCGCCGACCGTGACGCGCTGTCCACGATGCTGGTGGGCGGACTGGCCGACGGCTTCGACCTGGCCGAGGTCGGCCGGATGTTCTCGCGGATCACCGAGGCGCACACCAAGCGGATGTCGGCGCTGGGCCTGGCCGCGTAGTCCCGCGCGGGGGGCGCGAGAAAGGGCTCCGGGACCCCGGAGCCCTCGCGCGCCGCGCCTCGGCGGGCCGTGCCTGAGCCGTGGCTCAGGCCGGGACCGACCGGCGGCGCCCGGCCCGGGGCCGGACGAGCAGCGACAGCAGGGCGGCGGCGAAGCCGAGCGCGACCATCAGTACGACCGCCGAGTGGCCCGAGCCCAGCACGGTGTGGGCGATCATCGCGCCGAAGAACGCGGCGGCGGGGCCGGTGGACAGGACGAGGGGTGTGGCGGGCAGTCGGCGGGGCAGCCGGTGACTCGCCCCGTACGCGATGGCGAGACCGATCAGTACCGAGCCGAGCGCTTCCCAGAAGATCATGGCGCGTCCTTCCCGTGAGCGGATCGGGACCGAAGCGTGATCACGCGTCGGTCGTGCCGGTCCTACCCGGGGCCAAGCGGGGGCAACCCTGATCGAGGGGGATCGGAAGAGCGGGCCGCGGCGCGACGGCGCACGACGGCGGCGGGGTCCGGTGAGAGAAATCCCACCGGACCCCGCCGCCGTTACGCGTGATCCGCTCAGAGAGCGCTGAAGCCGACCTTGCGGGCGCTCGGCTCACCGATCTCGACGTAGGCGAGACGGTCGGCCGGAACCAGGACCTTGCGGCCGTGTTCGTCCGACAGGCTCAGCACCTGCGCCTTGCCAGCGAGCGCGTCGGCCACCGCACGCTCGACATCCTCGGCAGACTGCCCGCTCTCCAAGGTGATCTCGCGGGGCGCGTGCTGCACGCCGATCTTGACCTCCACGGCCTTGTCCCTCCGACGGTCAGTTGGTGCGCGGCGTCCGCGCTGTACGCAGCACACATTAGCCCGGGAACCGGGCCCGCTGGGCGGCGCGGGCCAAGCCCGCAGCGAACAGGCCTTACGTCCCGCTCTCCGCTCCGTGCAGCGGGAAGCCCGCGATACCGCGCCAGGCGAGCGAGGTGAGCAACTGCACAGCGGTGTCCCGGGGGACGGTGCTGCCGCTGGAGAGCCAGTAGCGGGCGACGACCTGCGAGACGCCGCCGAGGCCGACGGCCAGCAGCATGGACTCGTCCTTGGACAGCCCGGTGTCCTCCGCGATGACCTCGCTGATCGCCTCGGCGCACTGGAGCGAGACCCGGTCCACGCGCTCGCGCACGGCGGGCTCGTTGGTGAGGTCGGACTCGAAGACGAGCCGGAAGGCGCCGCCCTCCTCCTCGACGTACGCGAAGTAGGCGTCCATGGTGGCGGCCACCCGCTGCTTGTTCTCGGTGGTCGAGGCGAGCGCGGTGCGGACCGCCTGCAGCAGGGCGTCGCAGTGCTGGTCGAGCAGGGCGAGATACAGCTCCAGCTTGCCCGGGAAGTGCTGGTAGAGCACGGGCTTGCTGACTCCCGCGCGCTCGGCGATGTCGTCCATCGCGGCCGCGTGGTAGCCCTGTGCGACAAAGACCTCCTGGGCGGCCCCCAGGAGCTGATTGCGTCGGGCTCGGCGCGGCAGGCGCGTACCCCGCGGGCGCGCCTCTGTCTGCTCGATGGCTGTCACGCCGCCTCCCATTGAATGTTCCGAGCACGGTGTCCACCGCGCCCGCCATCGTACTTTTGGGTAACAGGGCCGCGCGCCGTCCGTGCGGAGATTTTCACGGACTGGACACTATGAAAGCCCACAAAGGGTGCTGGTCATCGGTAGTCCTCCTCGTTCTCCTCGACGACCCGGGCCTGCTCCGCGCGGTCGGCCTCGTTGGCCTCCAGCGGTTCGTCGGCGGTCGGCAGGTCGTCGCGGTGGGGGACGAGGTCATGGTGCTGTTCGGCGGCGTCCGCCTCGGGGGCCTCGACGCTGCGGAGGGCGGGGCCGTCGTTGTTCTCGAGGGCGTTCGCGAAGGTCTCGGGGTCGCTCGGATCGACGGACATGTACTCCCCTTCCCAGAGGCAGATGATCGCCTCTGTGTATGTACGAGCCTAGGAGAGGTCACTTTCGGACGCTACGTGGTCTGTGAGCGTGAACACACGGTCAGCCATGTGATCGTCTCGTAACATTGCGGCATGTCTTCGACCGAGCCGCCGGAAGCCCGCATCGTCGCCGCGGTGCCCCCAGCGCGGCCCGTGCGGGTCGGGGCGGGTGAAAAGCTCCGCACCACCAGCCTGCCCGGTCTCACGCTGAACGTGCGTACCCGTCCGCCCGTGGTTTCAGACCTGCCGCCCGCGGTGTTTCTCCACGGGCTGGGCGGATGTTCGCAGAACTGGTCGCCGCTGATGGAACAGCTCGCCGACCGGCTGGACATCGAGGCCCCCGACCTGCCCGGATTCGGCGACTCCCCGCCGCCCGACGACGGCGACTACTCCATATCCGGCCACGCCCGGGCCGTCATCCGTCACCTCGACGCGAGCGGCCGCGCCCCCGTGCACCTGGCCGGGAACTCCATGGGCGGCACGATCGCCATCCGCGTCGCGGCCGTGCGGCCGGACCTGGTGCGCAGCCTCACCCTCGTCTCGCCCGCGCTGCCCGAGCGGCGCCCGCAGCGCACCGCGGTGCCCACCGGGCTGCTCGCGATCCCCGGGGCGACCCGCCTCTTCAGCCGCGCGACCCGCGACTGGGACGCGGAGCGGCGCACCCGGGAGCTGCTCGCGCTCACCTACGGCGATCCCGGGCAGGTCACTCAGGAGGACTTCGCGCTGGCGGTCGAGGAGTACGAGCGGCGGCTCGCGCTCCCGTACTTCTGGGACGCGCTCGCGCGTTCGGCGCGCGGCCTGGTCGACTCCTACGCCCTCGGCGGCCAGCACTCGCTGTGGCGGCAGGCCGAGCGGGTCCTCGCGCCCACCCTCCTCGTCTACGGGACGCGCGACCAGCTGGTGTCCTTCCGCATGGCCCGCAGGGCGAGCGCAACCTTCCGCGACTCGCGTCTGTTGACGCTGTTGGACGCCGGACACGTGGCGATGATGGAGTACCCCGGAGCGGTGGCGCGCGGCATGCGCGAACTGCTCGACGACGTCGAGGGACGAGCCGCCGGTGGGCGGGCCGTCGGCCTGAGACACGAACGACAAGCGACAGACGGACGGGACAGCCGGAAGACACGGGGCGTACCGGTGCCCGGAGCGGACGGGAGCGGTGCGGCGCGTGGGTAAGCACAGCGCACGGGGCAGCCAGGAGGACCGGGATCCCGGGTCCACCGAGGCGGATTCCGGCCCCGGTGCGGGGCGTCGGCGGCGCTCGGCGGCGCCCGGCGCCCAGGACCCGGGCGTGACGCCGCCGCAGGGCATCCCGCGGACCGTCCACGGACCGGCCTCGCCGCCGGCGCGCTCCAGGGGCGGCCACCCCGGGGCCTCCGGCCACCCCGGGGCCTCCGGACACCCCGGGCCCTCCGGGCCGCCCGGGCGCCCCGCGCAGCGCGAGACGAGCGGTGGCTGGAGCGCCTTCGGCACCGCCACCATGAACGCGCCGCAGCGCCCCGGCGGCTCCGCCGCCGGTGGTGCGTCCGGCGGCGGTGCGGGCGGACTGATGCCCGGTCCGCGCAAGGAGTACCTGGAGGCGTTCGACACCACCGGAACCCCGGAAACCTCCGGCGAGGACGTCTTCGCCGCCGGTGCGCCCGGTACGGTGCCGCCGCCACGCCGTACCGGACGCACCGGCGCGGATGCCGACGACGACCGCGGGAACGCCGGCGGGGGCCCCGGCAACCCCGGTAGACCGGGCACCGCCTCGCCGTCCGACGGGCTCCCCGGGGCCGACGGCCCCGACCCCGTGGGCAAGGGCGCGCGAGGGGCCGGCAAGGGCGGCAAGGGGCGTACGTTCACCGGTGTCGCCGCGGCGGCCGTGACCACCGTGCTGGCCGTCGTGGTGGCCGGGCAGGTGGCGAACGGCCCGCAGAGCGACGGCAAGGCGCAGTCCAAGGGCGGCCCGGAGCGCGGCGACGGGGGAGCGCCGTCCCGTACGGACGGCCGGGGCACCCCGTCCGCTTCCGCGAGCCCCGAACTCGCCACGTACCAGCAGAAGATGGCCGCCCCGTATCCGCTCGATCCGAAGCTCAAGGGATCGGGCGCCTTCACGACCGTCCCCGGGCAGGACAAGGCGCCCGGCAAGGGCCACATCCTGCGCTACCGGGTGGACATCGAGAAGGGGCTGCCGCTCGACGGCTCGCTGTTCGCCGAGGCGGTGCACAAGACGCTCAACGACGACCGCAGTTGGGGCCACGGTGGCACCCGCACCTTCGAGCGGGTCTCCTCCGGACGCCCCGACTTCGTCATCACCCTGGCGAGCCCCGGCACCACCGCGGTGTGGTGCCAGAAGTCCGGTCTCGACACGACCCAGGACAACGTCTCGTGCGACTCGGCGTCCACCGAGCGCGTCATGATCAACGCCTATCGGTGGGCGCAGGGCGCCCGCACGTTCGGCGACGACAAGATGTACGAATACCGCCAGATGCTCATCAACCACGAGGTCGGGCACCGGCTCGGACACAACCACGAGACGTGCACCGAGCAGGGCGCGCTCGCCCCGGTGATGATGCAGCAGACCAAGTTCCTGGCGACGGACGGCGTGACGTGCCGCCCCAACGCCTGGCCGTTCCCCAAGGGCTGATCCCCAAGGGCTGATCCCCAAGGGCTGATCCTCAGGGGCTGATCCTCAGGGGCTGATTCCCGACCCTCACGGGGGCTCGCGCCCGTTATAGCGCCCGACAACGCCTGAAATCCAGGAAGGTCACGGGCGTTCACCCCTTCCGGTGGTGCGACGGACAACCGTCCGTCGCGCCACGGTCGTGCGCGCATAACGTGCTCCCGCTGCCCGACGTGCCGAACCGCGGCATGACGGCTTGCCCACAGGGGAGATCGGGGGTGCGCTCATGCGCGTGGGACTGCTTACGGAGGGTGGGTACCCGTATGCGACCGGTGAGGCGCTGGTGTGGTGCGACCGGCTGGTGCGCGGGCTGGACCAGCACGACTTCGAGGTCTACGCGCTGAGCCGCGACGCCCGTCAGGAGGCCGGGGGCCGGACGGAGCTGCCCGGGCAGGTGCGACGGGTGCGCACCGCGCCGCTGTGGGGCGAACCGTACGGGCGGCGGCGGTCGTACGGGCGGCGTCAGCGGCGGCGGTTCGCCGAGCACTTCGGGGACCTGGCGGTGGCGATCAGCGTGCCGGGCGGCCCGGACGGCGCCCAGGCGGACCGTTTCGCCAGCGGTCTCCACGGCCTCGCCGACCTCGCCCGCGACACCGGCGGGCTGGCCGCCGCGCTCCGCTCCGAGGACGCCGTCCGCACCCTGGAGCGCGCCTGCCACACCCCCGGCGCGCCGCGCGCCGCCCACCGGGCGCGGGTCACCGATCTGCTGGCCGTGACCGAGGTGCTGGAGCGGGCGCTGCGCCCGCTGTCGCTCGACTGGTACGGCGGTGGCCGCGACCCGGGGCTGTCCGGCGTGGACCTGTGCCACGCGACGTCGGGCGGCGTGGCCGCGCTCCCGGGGCTGCTGGCCAAGCGCCGTTTCGGCACGCCGCTGCTGGTCACCGAGTACGGCGTACGGCTGCGCGAGCACTATCTCCGGCGCCCGCCCGGCGGCGACGAGCGCTCCGGGCCGGTCCGCGCCCTGCTGGCCGCCTTCCAGGGGAGGCTGGCCGCCGAGGCGTACGCGCAGGCCGCGCTCATCACCCCCGGCAATACGCACGCCCGCCGCTGGCAGGAGCGGTGCGGCGCCGACCCGGAGCGGCTGCGCACCGTCCATCCCGGGATGGACGCCGCCCGCTTCGCCGAGGTCGGCGAGGGCGGCGCGGCGGCCGGGGGAGCGGACGACCGGACGCTGGTGTGGGTGGGGCGGCTCGAACCCGCCAAGGACGTCGTCGCGCTGCTGCACGCCTTCGCCGAGGTGCGGCGGTGGCAGCCGGACGCGCGGCTGCGCGTCATCGAGACCCGGCCCGGCGACGGCCCGTCCGGCGGCGGCTACCCGGCCCACTGCCGCGGGCTGGCCGCCCACCTCTTCCCCGACGAGGCCGCGAACGCCCATACGCCCGGCGACAATCCGGTCTCCTTCGAGCGCGTCGGCGATCCCGAGGTGCCGACCCTGGCGGACGCGTACGCGGCGGGTTCGGTCGTCGTGCTGTCCAGCGTGGTCGAGGGGTTCCCGGTGGGGCTGGTCGAGGCGATGTTCTGCGGCCGGGCCACGGTCTCGACCGACGCGGGCGCCGTCTGCGAGGCCATCGGCGGCACCGGCCTGGTGGTGCCGCCGCGCAACCCCCGGGCGCTCGCCGACGCGTGCCTCGCGCTGTTGCGCGATCCCGAGCGCCGCGCCCGCCTGGGCGCCGCCGCGCGCGCCCGGGCGCTGGAACTCTTCACCGCCGAGCAGAACGTGGTCGCCTTCCGGGGCATCTACCTGGAGCTGATGTCGCACTGCCCGGTGCGCCGCGAGGAGGTCGGCGCGGACGGCGCGCCCCTGCCGTTCGCCCGCCCGGCCGAGGCCCGCGTCCCGGGCCGCTGGACCGCGGGCCGGCGGCTCGCGCACACCCCCCGCTGGGCGGAGCCCGGGCCGGCACCGCGGCAGCCCCTGGCCGCCCTGTCCGAGGAGGGCGCGTGACCGGGCCCACGGGCGCGCCCGGGGCGCGCCGTGAACAGCCGAGCGCCCCGGCGTCCGCCCATGAGCGGGGCGCGAAGGCGCGGCGCGGCTCGGTGGATCCGGTGCGGGCGCTGATGCACCGCCACCGCGAGCTGTGCGCGCGGGCCGTCGACCCGCTGGAGATCGCCGCCGGTCTCGAGGCCCACGGGGTGACCGACCGCACCGCCGCCCGCTTCCGGCACCGCGATGTCTTCTCGCTCGCCGAGGAGCTGTACGCCCGGGTCCCGCGCGACGGCGACACCGGGGACGACACGCGGCCCGCGGAGACCGGGCCGACCCGGCCCTGGGGCGTGCGGGCGGCGCTCGGACTGCTCTGGCTGCTGCCCGGTGCGCTGGCCGCGGCGACCGTCGCCGGTGCGTACCGGACCGGGGCCGTCGCGGTCGGCGCGGCCGGTGCCGTCCTGACGGCGGGCGCGCTGTGGCCCTGCCTGCGCCGGGGCCCGCTCGGCACCGCCGGACGAGGCGGCCGGACGGGGCGGTGCGCGAGCCGGTCGGCGGGCTTGCCGGGAGCGCTGCGCACCGGGTGGCTGCTCGCCTACGCCGCCTGCGGCGACTGGCTGCTGACCTGGCTCACCGGCCGTACGAGCCCGTACGACCCGGCGGCCGCCTGCGAGGCCGCCGTCGTCCTCGGCCTCGCCGTCGCCCCCGCCGCGTGGCTGGCCCGCTGGTTCGCCGTGCGGGCGCGCCGCAGGCTGGCCGCGAGCAGCGGGCTGGACGAGTTCGCGGCGGGGGTCCGGCCGCTGTGCGCGGCCACCGTTCTGGCCTTCGTGCTCGCCCTGCCGCCGCTGGTGCTCACGGCCCGGCTCACGGTGCCCGGCGCCACCCCCGGCCCCGTCGCCGAGGCGGGCGCCGGCGCGCTGGCCGCTCTGCTGTTCGCCGCCCGGCTGCTCACCGTCCACGGCTTCCGCGCCGCCGCGGCCCTCGGCACCGCCGTGGCCTGCGCGGCCGAGGCCGCCGGGGCGGCCGCCGCCGGGGCCGCCCGGCTGCCGGGCTGCGCGGCGCTCGGCGAGCCGGTGCGGCGGCTGGCCGCCGCCCATGGCACGGCCGCCGTCCCCGCCGTGGCCTGCGGGACCGCCGCGCTGGCGCTGCTGGTGTACGCGTGCGCCGCGCTGTCCCGCGCCTCGGCCCACACCGCCCCCACCACGCCCCCCACACCGATCACGCCATCCCCTCCCACCCCTCCCATCCCTACGAGGAGCACAGCCATGAGCGACGAGACGACCGCCCCACACGCCACCCCCGGGGAGGCGCGACGATGAGAGTCCTGCTGCTCGGCTCCGGCGGCTACCTGGGCCGCTACGTCGCCGAACACCTGCTGGCCGACCCCGCCGTCCAGCTCACCGCGCTCGGCCGCGGGGACGACGCCGACGTGCGGTTCGACCTGTCCAACGGCAGCCCCGGCGCGCTCACCCGCTTCCTGAACGCGGTCCACCCCGGTGTGGTGATCAACTGCGCGGGCGCGACCCGCGGCGGCGCCCGCGAGCTGACCCGGCACAACACCGTGGCCGTCGCGACCGTCTGCGAATCCCTGCGCCGCAGCGGCTGCGGCGCCCGGCTCGTCCAGATCGGCTGCTCCTCCGAGTACGGGCCCTCGCAGCCCGGCTCGTCCACCGCCGAGGACGCCGTGCCGCGCCCCGGCGGTCCGTACGGTGTGAGCAAGCTGGCCGCGACCGAGCTGGTGCTCGGCTCCGGTCTGGACGCGGTGGTGCTGCGGGTCTTCTCGCCGGTCGGACCCGGCACCCCGGCCGGCTCCCCGCTCGGGCGGCTCGCCGAGACGATGCGGCGCGCGATGCAGTCCGGGGACAGCGAGCTGAAGCTGAGCGGGCTCGGGGTGCAGCGGGACTTCGTGGACGTACGGGACGTGGCGCGGGCGGTGCACGCGGCCTCGCTGTCGGCCGCCCAGGGCGTCGTCAACATCGGCACCGGGCGCGCCGTCCGGCTGCGCGAGGCGGCCTCCGTGCTGGCCCGGGTGGCGGGCTTCGGCGGCACCCTGCACGAGGTCGACGTCCCGCCCGGGCGCAACCCGATGCACCCGGCCGCCCATATCCCGGCCCCCGCGCACGCCCCCGGCCACGCTCCGGCGCCCACCCCGCACGCCCCCGGTCACGCCCCCGGACCGGCGGAGCACGGCGGCGCCACCGCGTACCCCTACCCGGACGGCTGCGGCAGCTGGCAGCAGGCCGATGTGCGCACCGCGCGCGACCGGCTCGGCTGGCGCTCCCGCATCCCGCTGGAGGAGTCGCTGGCCGACATCTGGATGGAGGCCGCGTGTCGCATCTGACCTCCCCGGGGCGCCGGCCCGGCCCGGCGCCGCCGCCCGCCGCCGGTCTTGGCCTGGGGGTGCCGGGCTGGGCGCACCCCTTGGTCGCACCGGCCGAATGGGGTGAGCTGACCCGCCCCGGCACCCCGGTGCACTGGGCCGTCCTGGACGTCGCGCGCGGCCCCGGCTCGTGCCCGGACCCGTACTGCGCGGCCGCGGTGGCCCGGCTGCGGGCCGCGGGCGTACGGGTGCTGGGGCGGCTGGACGTGAGGTTCGGCACCCGCCCGTTCGGCGAGGTGGTCGCGGACGCGGGCCGCTACCTGGACTGGTACCGGCCCGACGGCTTCTATCTGGACCGCTGCCCCTCCGAGCGCCCCGGTCTGGCGGAGGTGCGCCGGATCGTCACCACGCTGCGGGCGCTGCGCGGCCGGGCGTACACGGTGCTGGGCCAGGACACCCATCCGTACCAGGAGTACGCGGAGATCGCCGACCAGCTGGTGACCTTCCGCGGCAGGTGGGCGGACTACCGTTGGTCCCAGGTCGCGGAGTGGACGGCGGGCTATCCGCCCGAACGGTTCTGCCATCTGGTGCACGGGGTGCCCCGGCCGCATCTGGACGAGGCGCTGCGCATCGCCCGCTGGCAGGGGGCGGGCACGGTGTTCTTCACGGACCGCACGACCCGGCCGGGACAGCGCGCGGGCTCCGCCGCCCTGTGGGAGACGCTGCCCGGACACTGGGACGACATCGTCTCGCGCATCGGACCGTGTGTCATGGAATGAGATGGGGCGTGGCAGTGTTACGAGAAGACAACCTCCCCGCTCACGCGGGGGTGAACCGCTCCCGCTCCTACTTACTACGGAGTCCCCGTGTCGCTGCCACCCCTGGTCGAGCCGGCTGCCGAGCTCACCGTCGACGAGGTCCGCAGGTACTCACGCCATCTGATCATCCCGGATGTCGGTATGGAGGGCCAGAAGCGGCTGAAGAACGCCAAGGTGCTCTGCGTGGGCGCGGGCGGTCTCGGCTCGCCCGCCCTGATGTACCTCGCCGCCGCCGGTGTGGGCACCCTCGGCATCGTCGAGTTCGACGAGGTCGACGAGTCCAACCTGCAGCGCCAGATCATCCACAGCCAGGCGGACATCGGCCGCTCCAAGGCGGAGTCCGCGCGCGACACCGTCCTCGGCATCAACCCCTACACGAACGTCGTGCTGCACGAGGGCCGCCTCGAGGCCGACAACGTGATGGAGATCTTCTCCGAGTACGACCTGATCGTCGACGGCACGGACAACTTCGCCACCCGCTACCTGGTCAACGACGCGTGCGTGCTGCTGAACAAGCCGTACGTATGGGGTTCGATCTACCGGTTCGACGGCCAGGCGTCCGTCTTCTGGTCCGAGCACGGCCCGTGCTACCGCTGCCTGTACCCGGAGCCCCCGCCGCCCGGCATGGTCCCCTCCTGCGCCGAGGGCGGGGTCCTGGGCGTGCTGTGCGCGTCCATCGGCTCCATCCAGGTCACCGAGGCCATCAAGGTGCTCACCGGCGCGGGCGACCCGCTGGTCGGCCGCCTGATGATCTACGACGCCCTGGAGATGACCTACCGGCAGGTCAAGGTCCGCAAGGACCCGGACTGCGCGGTCTGCGGCCCGAACGCCACGGTCAAGGAGCTCATCGACTACGAGGCCTTCTGCGGTGTCGTCTCGGACGAGGCCCAGGAGGCGGCGGCCGGTTCGACGATCACTCCCAAGCAGCTCAAGGAGTGGATCGACGACGGCGAGGCCATCGACATCATCGATGTCCGTGAGCAGAACGAGTACGAGATCGTCTCGATCCCGGGCGCCCGGCTCATCCCGAAGAACGAGTTCCTGATGGGCACCGCCCTCCAGGACATGCCGCAGGACAAGAAGATCGTCTTGCATTGCAAGACGGGTGTCCGGTCCGCGGAAGTCCTGGCCGTGCTGAAGAACGCGGGCTTCTCGGACGCCGTCCACGTGGGCGGCGGCGTGATCGGCTGGGTCAACCAGATCGAGCCCGACAAGCCGGTCTACTGACGCGCTGTATGAGAGGGCCCGGACCGCTGTACGAGCGGTCCGGGCCTCCCGTCGTTCATCCGCAGGTCTTGCCGCTCGCGGGCACCTTCCCGTCGAGCAGATAGGCGTTGACGGTCTTCGTCATGCAGGCGTTGCCGCTGTTGTACGCGCCATGGCCCTGCCCCCGGTACGTGACCTCGACGCCCACGCCCCGGCCGAGTTCGCGGGCCATCGTGCGGGCCCCCGCGTACGGGGTGGCCGGGTCGCCGGTGTTGCCGACGACGAGGACCGGCGCGGAGCCCTCGGCGCTCACCTCCGGGGTGTCCGTCCTGCCGTCGACCGGCCAGCCGGTGCAGGCGAGGAGGGACCAGGCGAGATAGTCGCCGAAGACCTTCGAGGCCTCGCGGAACCGTGGCAGCCGCTCCTTCACGTCGCTCACAGTGTAGCGCTTCTTCTCGTCGGCGCAGTTGATCGCCGTATTGGCCGCGTTGATATTGCTGTAGCGGCCCTTGTCGTCGCGGCCGGACATCGAATCCGACATCGCGAGCAGCAGATTGCCCTTGCCGAGCGTCAGCGCTTCCTGAAGGCCCAGCGTCAGGTATTTCCAGCTGTCCTCGGAGTACAGCGCGGCGGCGATACCGCCGAGCGCCCCGCCTTCCGTGAGCTTGCGGCCGCTGTCGGTCTCCAGCGGCTTCTTGTCGAGCTTCTTCAGCAGCGCGACGATCTTCTCGGCGCCCGCCTCGGGATCGTCGCCGACCGGGCAGGCGAGCCCCTTCCGGGCGCAGTCCCGGAGGTAGTTGTCCAGCGCCAGCTGGAACCCCCTGGCCTGGGCGAGGGAGCCCTGTTCGGTGTCGGCGGACGGGTCGACCACGGCGTCGAGGACCGCGCGGGCCACATGCCGCGGGTACAGATGGGCGTAGACGCCGCCGAGTTCGGTGCCGTAGGAGATGCCGAAATAGGACAGTTTCCGGTCCCCGAGCACCTGCCGCATGAGGTCCATGTCCCGGGCGGCGCTGACGGTGTCCACATGGGGGAGCACCTTCCCGGAGCGCCTTTCGCATCCGGCGATGTATGTCCGCGCGTCCGCGGTCGCCGCCTTGATTTCGGCGGCGTCGTCCGGAGTGCCGTCCACCGCCTCCGCGGCGTCGATCTCCTTGTCGCTCCGGCAGGTCACGCCCTCGCTTTCGCCGACCCCGCGCGGATCGAAGCTCACCAGGTCATAGCGTGCGCGCAGCTTCTCGTAATCCCCGCTGAAACCGGGCAGGGAGGAAACGCCGGAGCCGCCGGGTCCGCCGAAATTGAACACCAGGGAGCCGATCCGCTTCCCCGGTCCTGTGGCCTTCGCGCGGATCATGGCGAGGCGAAAAGTCTCTCCGTCCGGCTTCGCCCAGTCCAGCGGCACGGTGAGGCCGGCGCACTCCCAGTCGCCGCCCGGCGCCTTTCCGGTGCCCTGCCGCGCGGTCGGCGCCGCGCACTCCTTCCAGCGCGGCTTCTGGCCCGTGAGGGAGCGGGGCAGGCCGGAGGAGCCCGGGGGCGCGGCCGGGGCGGTGGCGGAGGAGCCGGACGTCGGGGTGGCCGACGCCTTCCCCTGGTCCTTCCCCTGGCCGTCGCAGCCCGCGACGGCGAGGAGGGCGGCCACGGCGGTCGCGGAGACCAGCGCCCTGGTCCGTATGGTGCGGAGGGAACTCGACATGGTCGGTGATCCTATGAGGATGGTATGAGCGGGAGTGTGCGCGCTTGTTCTCCATACCGTCACATCGGCGGCACCACGGCTAGGTGCAGACCTTGCCGTTTTGCGGGACCCGGCCGTTCAGCAGATAGGCGTTCACGGTCGTGCGCACACAGCGGCTGCCGCTGTCGTACGCCCCGTGTCCCTCGCCCTTGTAGGTGAGTTCGACGCCGACCCCGGGCCCGAGTTCGTCGGCCATCTTCCGTGCCCCGGCGTACGGGGTGGCCGGGTCGCCGGTGTTGCCGACGATCAGGATGGGGGCGGCGCCGCGGGCGCTGACATCCGGGGTGGTCCAGGCGCCGCGGACGGGCCAGCCGGTGCACTGGGTGAGGCTCCAGGCCATGAAGTCGCCGAACACCGGGGACGCCTCGCGGAAGGCGGGCAGCTTCCGCCGGATGTCGGCCAGGGTGTAGCGCTGTTTGAAGTCGGCGCAGGTGACGGCGTTGAGCGAGGACTGCAGGGTGCTGTAGTCGCCGTTCTCGCCGCGCCCGTTCATGGCGTCGCCCAGGGCCAGCAGGATCCCGCCGTCGCCCTGCTGGGCGGCCGCGATCCCCTGGGTGAGGTACGGCCAGAAGTCCCGTGAGTACAGGGACTGCGCGACGCCTCCGTCGGCCAGCGACTGGGTGAGCTTCCGGTTGCCGCTGCCCGCCACCGGATGCCGGTCCAGGCGCTTCAGCAGGGCCTGGATCCGTGCCTGGGTCGGGCAGCCGGCCCCGGCGGTGGGGTGGCACCCCTTCAGGTAGTCGCCCAGCGCCAGCTGGAACCCCTTCGCCTGGCCGAGGGCGCCCTGCTCGGGGTCCTGGGCGGGGTCCACGACCCCGTCGAACAGCGCCCGGCCCACCTTCTTGGGGTACAGATGGGCGTAGACGCCGCCCAGTTCGGTGCCGTAGGAGACGCCGAAGTAGTACAGCTCGCGGTCGCCGAGGACGCGGCGCATCACCTCCATGTCGCGGGCGGCGTTGGTGGTGCCGACGTACGGCAGCACCGCGCCGGACCGCTTCTCGCACCCGGCGGCGTAGCCCTTGACCCGGTGCAGCAGGGAGGTCACCTCGGCGGAGTCGTCCGGGGTGGCGTCGGCCGCGTAGAAGGCGTCGAGCTGCCGGTTGCCGAGACAGCGCACCCCCTTGCTGCGGCCGACCCCGCGCGGATCGAAGCTGACCAGGTCATAGCGGGTGCGCAGCTGCTTGTAGGTGCCCGCGAGGGCGGGGAGCGTGGTGACGCCGGAGCCGCCGGGGCCGCCGAAGTTGAAGATCAGGGAGCCGATCCGCTTGCCCGGCCCCGTGGCCTTGGCGCGAATCATCGCGATGCCGATGGTGGCGCCGCGCGGCTTGCTGTAGTCGAGCGGGACGTGCAGGGTGGCGCACTGCCACTCCCGGCCCGGGGCCTTGGTGGTGGCCCCGTCCTCGCTGTCGGAGGGGACGGGGCAGGCGGCCCAGTGGAGCTTCTGGCCCGCGGTGGTGTCCGGCCGTCCGGGGTCGCCGCCGCATCCGGCGGTGGCGGCGAGCAGCAGGGCGGCGGCGGACAGCGCACCGGTGCGCAGGGGTCGGGACACGGCGGCTCTCCCTGGGTGGCGGCGTACCGCCATCCTGCGGGCCCCGGCGGGGTCGCGCGCGCACAGCGCGGGCGTACGGGTGAGGCCGGCCCTGGCGCCCGACCGGCGGGCCTACAGCGACTCGCGGCGGGTGAGGTGGGTGAACGCCACCCAGCCGGGCAGCACCGGCAGCCAGAAGACCATCAGCCGGAACAGCAGCACCGCGGGCGCGGCCGTCTCGTACGGCAGCCCGGCGAAGGTGAGCCCGGCGATCAGGGCGGCCTCGACGGCGCCGACGCCGCCCGGGGTGGGCGCGGCCGACCCCAGGGCGTTGCCCGCGAGGAAGACGACCGCGATGCTCGCGTAGCTCAGCTCGCCGCCGAACGCGCGGATCGACGCGTCGAGGCACATCACGTTGGCCGCGGTCAGCAGCAGCATGCCGCCGATGCCGGCGAGCAGCTTCCTGGGTCGCTGGAGCACGTCCAGCATGCGCGGTACGACGCCCGCGAACAGCGACCGCACCCGGGTGGAGACGAACTTGCGCAGGGCGGGCACCGCGGTGACCACGAGGGTCAGCACGGCGCCCGTCAGCAGCCCGGCGATCACGGTCCGGGACGGGGAGAGCGTCGGGGTGCGCTCGGTGCCGGTGATGTAGCCGAAGATGGCCAGCAGCACGATGTGGCTGGCCAGACCGAACAGCTGCGAGGCGCCGACGCTGGCCACCGCGAGCCCGGACCGCACCCCCGCGCGCTGCAGGAAGCGGGCGTTGAGGGCGACGCCGCCGACCGCCGCGGGGGCCACCAGCTTCACGAACGAGGCGGCGACCTGGGCGAGCACCGTGCGCCCGAAGGGCACCTTCTCGGGGACGAAGCCGAGCAGGCTCAGGGCGGCCGCCACATAGGTGAGCGCGGAGAAGGCGAGCGCGAACACCACCCAGATCCAGTTGGCCTCGCCGACCAGGGCGCCCAGCTTGAGGTGGGTGAACTGGGACAGCAGGAAGTACGCGGCGAAGGCGCCCGCGCAGAAGCTGACCAGGGTGCGCGGCTTGATGCGCTCCAGCCGCACCGGCTCGATCGGCGCCTGCGGCCGCACCAGCAGCACCTGGCGGCGGATCTGGGCGAGCAGATCCTCCTCGCGGGCCTCCTCCAGGGCCTCGTCGAGCGCCCGCTTCTCGGCCTGTTTCTCGGCCTTGGCCGTCTTGCGGTCGCTGACGGCCGGTTCGGCCCTGCGCCCGTCGTCGGCCTCGCCCCGGGCCGCCTCCTGGGCCTCCTCGGCCTCCCGCGCCCTGGCCTCCTTGGCGGCCCGGGACGCCTCCAGCACCGCTTCCCGCTGCCGCTGGGCGCGCTCCCGGGCCAGCTGGCGCAGCGTCGCCCGGGTGGCCCGGCCCAGGGCGAGGGGCTGCAGCAGGGGGAGACTGTCGGCGACCGCGTCCGGGCCGATGACGTCGACCGCGGCGGCCACGGAGCGCTCGGCGCCCACCCGCAGCCCCAGGGTGGTCAGCAGCTGCGCGATGTCCATCCGCAGCACCACGTCACCGGCCGCGATCTCGCCGCCGCTCAGATCCGTCAGGATGACCGCGCCGGAGCGGTCGATCAGCAGGGCGTCGCTGTCCAGCCGCCGGTGGGCGATGCGCCGTGACTGGAGCGCCTGCACCTGGTGCCAGGCCCCGGCCAGCAGCTCGTCCGTGATCGCCTCGTCGGGCAGGGCGTGCAGGGGGCGGCCGCCGATGTGCTCGTAGACCAGCATCACGGCGTCCGGGCCCAGCTCGGAGGTGGCGATCAGCTTGGGCGCGTTGGCGCCCGCCGCGATCGCCGCGTACGCGAGCAGCGCCTCCTGTTCCAGCGCCTGGCGCAGCGACTGGAGGCTGCGCGGCGGGGTGATCGTGCGCAGTGTCAGCCGCTGCCAGACGCTGTAGAAGAAGCCCTGGGCCTGCTGCTCGCGGTCGACCACGGTGACGTCCAGCGGCGGCCCGTCCTCCAGGGTGACCAGATAGCGGCGGCCCCGGTCGCTGTGGTTGCCGTGCTCGTCGACGGCCTCCTCGGCGCGGGCCGCGCTGACCGGGTTGAAGCCGACCCGGCGCAGCCCGGCGAGCAGGTGCTGACCGGTGGGCCGGACGTTGGGGGAGCCGACGGCGTAGAGCGTGCCGTAGGCGACGGTCCAGCCGATGAGCACCGTGACGATGATCGAGAACGGGGTGGTGTAGCCGCCGACGAGCACCGCGAAAGCGTCGAGCAGCAGCACGCCCCACATGGCCACCCGCCAGCGGGGGCGGCGCGCCATGCCGACGGCCGTCATATAGGCGATGACGGGGGCGAGGTAGCCGTGCACGGGATCGCTCAGGGCGCCGCCGGGCGCGGGCTGGGTGAGGGCCTCACGGATCGAGTCGGGCGCGGCTCTGGCGACCCACAGATCGGTGGCCAGGGAGATGCCGTGGGCGAGGACCGCGGCCAGGACGCCGTCCGCGATCCGCAGCCCGTCCCGTTTGATCAGCCGCTCGATCGCGAACGCCACCGGCAGGACGAGCACGGCGATGCTGGCCGTCAGCCCGGCGAAGTCGATCATCAGCGGGGGCGCCTGGTTGGCGCCGTGGCCGATGTCCTTCTCCAGCCCCGCGGTGGTGCCGTGCGCGAAGGCCGCGACGGCCAGGACGATGCCGATGCCCAGCGCGCCGAGCAGCAGCCGCATCAGATCCGAGGGGCGGTGGACCCGGGCGGGCAGCAGCGGCTCGTCGCCCGAGACCCGTTCGTTGTGCCCCTGCGGGCCGTCGGAGCCGCCGTGGTCCTCCGGCTCTTCCCAGCCGTCGGCGCCGCCGTGGTCATGGGGGCCGTGCGGACCGTCGGAGCCGTCCGAGCGCGGCAGCGCCTCAGGGGTGCGGGCCTCCTCTTCAGGAGGCTGCGCACCCTGCTGCTTCGCCGTCTCTTCTTGATCTCGTATCACCAGTCACCGCCCGGAAGATGGTGGCATGCCCGGGCTGCGGAGGAGGGCATCAGGGTGCATTTCGGGGATGTGAGCCTCGGATCGTACGCCCTGTAGTGCGTTCCCGCACAATGGGTGATCGAACCCCCACCGCCGTCCGCGGAACCTTCGACGGTACTGCGCGGGCGGTGTCGGTGGCGTGGGGCAGGATGGGCGGGATGAGCCGGGAGAGCGAGGAGCAGCGGGACGCCGACGAGCTGCCCGCGTACGCGGAGCGGGTGCTGGACGTCGCCGAGCTGATCCCGCCGGGCCGGGTGATGACCTACGGGGACATCGCCGAGTGGCTGGAGGAGGGCGGCCCGCGCCAGGTGGGGCGGGTGATGGCCCTCTACGGGGGCGCCGTGCCGTGGTGGCGCGTGGTGCGCGCGGACGGCGCGCTGCTGCCCGGCAGCGAGCTGCGGGCGCTGGACCACTACCGCGCGGAGGGCACTCCGCTGCGCGAAGCGCCGCGCTCCGCCGAGGGCCATGTGCCGAGGATCGACATGCGCCGGGCCCGCTGGGACGGAGTGGAGGGCGCCGAGGGCACGGAGGGCGCCGAGGGTGCTGACGCCGCGGCGGGATAGAGGTTGTCCACAGCCATTCGGGTGACGCGCCATGGCACATGAGACGCTGTGCGGCACCCAGCCAACCCACCAGGACCGGCGATCCACGTGAGTTCCTCCTCCTCGTCCCTGCCGCGGCAGCGGCGCGGGCGGCAGCCGCATCCGCGGCAGCCGTCACCGGGCACGTACCGTCTGGTCCGCCGTCGGCCGGATCCGGTGGTCTCTCCTGTCCTGGACGCACGGCAGCGCTCCGTGGTTGAGCACGAGGGCGGTCCGTTGCTGGTGCTCGCCGGGCCGGGCACCGGAAAGACCACGACGCTGGTGGAGGCCGTCGCCCGGCGGGTGCGCGAGGGTGCGGACCCCGAGCGCCTCCTGGTGCTCACCTTCAGCCGCAAGGCCGCCGTCGAGCTGCGCGACCGGATGGCGGCGCGGCTGGGTGGCGCGAGGGGGCCGCGGGCCACCACCTTCCACTCCTTCTGCTACGCGCTGGTCCGCGCCCACCAGGACGTCGACCTGTTCGCCGATCCGCTGCGGCTGCTGTCAGGGCCGGAACAGGACGTCGTCGTACGGGAACTCCTCGCCGGGCAGGCCGAACTGGAGCGCGCGGGGCGCGCCTCGGTCCGCTGGCCCGACGATCTGCGCGCCTGCCTGACCACCCGCGGCTTCGCCGACGAGGTGCGCGCGGTGCTCGCCCGCAGCCGGGAGCTGGGGCTCGGCCCGCGGTCCCTGGGGGAGTTCGCGGCCCGCACCGGGCGCCCGGACTGGGGCGCGGCGGCGGCCTTCCTGGCCGAGTATCTGGACGTGCTGGACGCCCAGGGGGTGCTGGACTACGCGGAGCTGGTGCACCGCGCGGTGCTGCTCGCCGAGCGGCCGGAAGGCACGGCGGAGCTGGCCGCCCGCTATGACGCGGTGTTCGTGGACGAGTACCAGGACACGGACGTGGCCCAGGGGCGGCTGCTGCGCGCGCTGGCGGGCGGCGGAAGGACGCTGGTGGCGTTCGGCGACCCCGATCAGTCGATCTACGCCTTCCGGGGCGCCGATGTGAACGGCATCCTCGGCTTCCGGGACGCCTTCCCGCGCGCGGACGGCCGCCCGGCGCCCGTGGAGGTCCTCACCACCTCGCGCCGCTCGGGCGCCCGGCTGCTCGCCGCGACCCGGCTCGTCACCGGCCGGATGCCGCTCACCCGCCTCCCGGCGCACGCCGTGCGCGCCCACCGGGAGCTGAGGGCGGCCCGCGACGGGGGCCGCGTCGAGGTGTTCACGTATCCCACCGCGGGCGCCGAGCTGGACAACGTCGCCGACATCCTGCGCCGCGCCCATCTGGAGGACGGGGTGCCTTGGAGCGAGATGGCCGTCCTGGTGCGCGCCGGGGGGCGCTCGCTCCCGGGCCTGCGCCGGGCGCTCACCTCCGCCGGGGTGCCCATCGAGGTGGACGGTGACGACATCCCGCTGCGCCACGAACCCGCGGTGGCCCCCCTGCTGACGGCGCTGCGGGCCGCCGCCACGGCCGCGCTGCCCGGCTCCGGCGGACTGTCCGCCGCCCTCGGCGTCGAGACCGCCCTCACCCTGCTCACCTCGCCGCTGGGCGGCATGGACGCCGCCGATCTGCGGCGCCTCGGCCGCGCCCTGCGCGAGGAGGAGCGGGCCGCGGGCCACGCCGTGCCGCGCCCCTCCGACGTCCTGCTCGCCGAGGCGCTGGCCGCGCCCGAGCGGCTGGCCGTCCACGACCCGGCGTACGCGCGCGGCGCCCAGCGGCTCGGCCTGCTGCTGCGCGAGGCGCTGGAGGCGCTGGCCGGCGGCGGCACCGCCGAGCAGGCGCTGTGGGAGCTGTGGGACGGCACCCCCTGGCCCGGGCGGCTGGAGGGCGCGGCCCAGCGCGGCGGGAGCGCCGGGCGCAACGCCGACCGCGACCTGGACGCGGTGTGCGCGCTGTTCGAGACCGCCGCGCGCGCGGAGGAGCGCACCGGCGGCCGCGGCGCGCTCAACTTCCTCGACCAGCTCGACGCCCAGGACATCGCCGCCGACACCCTCTCGCGCCGCCTCGCCCGGCCCGACGCCGTGCGGCTGATGACCGCCCACCGCTCCAAGGGGCTGGAGTGGCGCCTGGTGGTGGTCGCGGGCGTCCAGGAGGGGCTGTGGCCGGATCTGCGGCGCCGCGGCTCGCTCCTGGAGGCCGACCGGATCGGCCGGGACGGGCTCGCCGAGCCGCTGACGCCGGGCGCGCTGCTGGCCGAGGAGCGGCGGCTGTTCTACGTGGCGGCGACCCGCGCCAGGGACCGGCTGGTGGTCACCGCCGTCAAGGCGGCCTCCGAGGACGGCGACCAGCCCTCCCGGTTCCTGACCGAACTGGGCGTCACCCCGGTCGACGTCACCCAGCGGCCGCGCCGCCCGCTGTCGGTCGCCGCGCTCGTCGCCGAGCTGCGCGCCACCACCGTCGACCCGGACGCCTCGGACGCCCTGCGGGAGGCCGCCGCGCAGCGGCTGGCCCGCCTCGCGGCGATGCGCGACGAGGACGGCCGGCCGCTGGTCCCCGCGGCCCACCCCGCCGGCTGGTGGGGCCTGTACGAGCCGACGCACAGCGAGGTGCCGCTGCGCGACCGCGACCGGCCCGTGGCGCTCTCCGGCAGCGCGCTCGACCAGCTCGTCAACACCTGCTCGCTGCAGTGGTTCCTGGGGCGCGAGGTCAAGGCGGACGCCCCGTCGACCGCCGCCCAGGGCTTCGGCAACGTGGTCCACGTCCTCGCCGACGAGGTGGCCTCCGGGCGCACCCCGGCCGATCTCGCGGTCCTCATGGAGCGGCTGGACTCCGTATGGGACGCGCTCGCGTTCGACGCCCCCTGGAAGTCGCGGCAGGAGAAGGAGCACGCCCGGGCGGCCCTGGAGCGCTTCCTGCGCTGGCACGTGATGGAGCGCGGCGGCCGCACGGCGGTCGCCTCCGAGCACGGCTTCGACGTCACCCTCGAGGCCGACGCGTACCAGGTACGCATCCGCGGCAGCATGGACCGCGTCGAGGCGGACGCCGAGGGGCGTGCGTACGTCGTCGACTTCAAGACCGGCAAGCAGCCCGTGACCCGAGGTGAGGTCGCTCACCACCCTCAGCTGGCGGTCTATCAGCTCGCCGTGCGGGAGGGCGCGGTCGACGGCCTGTTCGGCGGCGAGCGGCCCGAACCCGGCGGCGCGGAGCTGGTCCAGCTGCGGCAGGGCGCCGCCAAGAAGGAGGGGGGCGAGACCGTCCCCAAGGTCCAGGCCCAGGACCCGCCCGAGGGGGAGTGGGTCGGCGAACTGCTCGCCACCGCGGCCGGTCGCGTCCTCGACGAGCGCTTCGCGCCGAGCACCGGGGCGCACTGCGAGCGCTGCGCCTTCCGCGCCTCGTGCAGCGCCCGCGCGGAGGGCCGCCACGTGGTGGAGTGAGGGACCGGCTGTCGGTGGCGACCGATAGCCTCACTGGAGTGTCAGCCCGCATCACCGATCCCGAGGAGCTCAAGGAGCTGCTCGGGATCCCGTTCACCCCGGAGCAGACGGCGTGCATCACCGCGCCGCCCGCCCCGCAGGTGATCGTCGCCGGAGCGGGCTCCGGCAAGACCACGGTGATGGCCGCGCGCGTCGTCTGGCTGGTGGGCACCGGCCAGGTCGCGCCCGACCAGGTGCTGGGCCTGACGTTCACCAACAAGGCCGCGGGCGAACTGGCCGAGCGGGTGCGGAAGGCGCTGGTCAAGGCGGGCGTCGTGGATCCCGACCCGGATCCGGGGGCCGCCGAGGAGGCCGCGGGCGAGCCCGGCATCTCCACGTACCACGCCTTCGCCGGACAGCTCCTCAAGGAGCACGGGCTGCGCATCGGACTGGAGCCCAGCGCCCGGCTGCTCGCCGACGCCACCCGCTTCCAGCTCGCCGCGCGCGTGCTGCGCACCGCCCCCGGCCCCTACCCGGCGCTCACCCGCCCCTTCGCCGACCTGGTGACGGACCTGCTCGCGCTCGACGCCGAGCTGGCCGAGCACCTGGTTCCCGCGAAGCGGCTCCACCGTCACGACACCGAGCTGCTGGACACCCTCGACGGGGTGAAGCTGACCAACGACGCGCTGCGCAAGGTGCCCGAGGCCGCCCGCGCGCGCCGTGAACTCCTCGGGCTGGTCGAGGAGTACCGCGCCGAGAAGCGCCGCCGCGATCTGCTCGACTTCGGCGACCAGATCGCGCTCTCCGCCACCCTGGCCGGCACCGGCCCGGAGGTCGGCCGGATCCTGCGCGAGCAGTTCGCGGTCGTCCTGCTGGACGAGTACCAGGACACCTCCGTCGCCCAGCGGATGCTGCTGTCCGGTCTGTTCGGCGGCGGCACCGGACACCCCGTCACCGCCGTCGGCGACCCGTGCCAGGCCATCTACGGCTGGCGCGGCGCCTCGGTGGCCAACCTCGACGACTTCCCGGCGCACTTCCCGCACCGGGACGGCAGCCCCGCCCGCCGCTACGCGCTCAGCGAGAACCGGCGCAGCGGCGGCCGCCTGCTCGACCTCGCCAACGGGCTCGCCGCCCCGCTGCGCGCGATGCACCAGGGCGTCGAGGCGCTGCGCCCCGCGCCCGGCGCCGAGCGGGACGGCCTGGTGCGCTGCGCGCTGCTGCCCACCCACGCCGAGGAGCTGGCCTGGCTCGCCGACTCGATCGCCCATCTGGTGCGCACCGGCACCCCGCCCGGCGAGATCGCGGTCCTGTGCCGTACGGCCGGTGACTTCGCCGAGATCCAGGGCGCACTGGTGGAGCGTGACGTTCCGGTGGAGGTCGTGGGCCTGTCGGGGCTGCTGCACCTGCCCGAGATCGCCGACCTGGTGGCGGTCTGCGAGGTGCTGCAGGACCCGGGGGCCAACGCGGCGCTGGTCCGGCTGCTCACCGGCCCGCGCTGGCGCATCGGCCCCCGCGACCTGGCCCTGCTCGGCCGCCGCGCCCGCGCGCTCGTCTCCCACGGCGGCCCCGGCGGCGCGGAGGACGACCCGGACCGGCGGCTCGCCGAGGCCGTCGAGGGCGTCGACCCGTCGGAGATCATCTCGCTCGCCGACGCCCTCGACACCTTCCTGGACTCCGGCGGCGGCCGGGACGACGGGCTGCCGTTCTCGGCCGAGGCCCGGGTGCGCTTCGCCCGGCTCGCCGCCGAACTGCGCGAGCTGCGGCGCTCACTGGCCGACCCGCTCATGGACGTCCTCCACCGGGTGCTGTCCACCACCGGTCTGGAGGTGGAGCTGTCCGCCTCGCCGCACGCCCTGGCCGCCCGCCGCCGCGAGACGCTGGGCAACTTCCTGGACGTCGCCGCGTCCTTCGCCGCGCAGGCGGGCACGGCCGTGGACGGCGAGGCCACCCTGCAGTCGTTCCTGGGCTTCCTGAAGACCGCCGCACAGTACGAGAAGGGGCTCGACAACGCGCTCCCCGGTGGCGAGAACACGGTCAAGGTGCTCACCGCGCACAAGTCCAAGGGCCTGGAGTGGGACGTGGTGGCGGTGCCCGGGCTGGTCGCGGGGCGGTTCCCCAGCGAGCAGAGCCGCGAGTCCTGGACGGCGAACGCCCGGGTCCTGCCGCACGCCCTGCGCGGCGACGCCGACACCCTCCCGCAGGTCACCGCCTGGGACGCCAAGGGGCTCACCGCCTTCAAGGACGCCATGAAGGAGCACCAGCGGACGGAGGAACTCCGCCTGGGCTACGTCACCTTCACCCGGCCCCGCTCGCTGCTGCTCGGCTCCGGACACTGGTGGGGCCCGTCGCAGAAGCGCCGCCGCGGCCCGTCCTCCTTCCTGGAGGCGCTGCGCGCGCACTGTGAGGCCGGCTACGGCGAGGTCGAGGCGTGGGCGGACGAGCCGGAGAAGGACGCGGAGAACCCGGCCCTGCGCGAGACGGCCGCCGACCGCGCCTGGCCGCTCCCGCTCGACCCCGGCGCCCTGGCCCGCCGCCGCCGGGCCGCGGATGCGGTCCTGGCCCACCTCGCCCGCCTGGAGGCGGCGGACGGCCCGTATGCCGACGCCCCGCACGAGCCGGTTCCGGACGAGGACCCGGCGTGGCCGGAGCCGCCGGACGACGTGTACCCGTACGAGGACGAGGAGGCGTACCCGTACGACGAGGCGTACGACGACCCGTATCCGTACGAGGAGGACCCCCCGGACCCGGGCGGCGATCCGTACGACGCCCCGTACGGCGACCCGCACGACGCCGGGCCCCCCTACCCCGGCGCGCGTCCCGGGCCGGACGCCGGCCTGGCCCCCGAGGAGGCGCGGCTGGCCGACTCCTGGGACCGCGATCTCGACGCGCTCGCCGGGGAGCTGCGGCGCGCCCGCGCGACCGTGCACGAGGTGCCCGTACCGCAGACCCTGACCGCCACCCAGCTGATGCGGCTCGCCGCCGACCCGGACGGCTTCGCGCGGGAGCTGGCCCGCCCCATGCCGCGCCCGCCGCGGCCCGCCGCGGCCCGCCGCGGCACCCGCTTCCACGCCTGGGTCGAGTCCCGCTTCGAGGCGCTGCCGCTGCCGTTCCTCGGCCCGGACGAGCTGCCGGGCGGCGAGGACGACGAGCCGGAGATCGCGGACGAACGGGAGCTGGCGGTGCTCAAGGAGGCGTTCGCGCGCACGCCGTACGCCCGGCGCACCCCGTACCGCGTCGAGGTGCCGTTCCAGCTGACCCTGGCGGGCCGGACCGTGCGCGGCCGGATCGACGCCGTCTACCGGGAGCCCGCGGCGGGCGCCGGGGGCGGCCATGGCTACGAGATCATCGACTGGAAGACCGGCCGGTCCAAGGACGCCGACCCGCTCCAGCTGGCCATCTACCGGCTGGCCTGGGCCGAACTGCACGATCTGCCGCTGTCGGCGGTCTCGGCGGCGTTCCTCCACGTGCGCAGCGGGGAGATCGTGCGCCCGGCGGAGCTGCCCGGCCGGGCGGAGCTGGAACGCATTCTGACCGGCGAACCGGAGCCCGAGACGGCCGACGGCGAGGCCGAAGATGTCGTCAAGGCTTTCACCGACGTCGAACCATGACCGAGGGCGACCGCGGATGAGCGGCCCGGAGACCGGGGGCTCTCGTCCTTTCGCGCGCCGGATAGGCTCACATCCATGAGCACCACCCCGGACACGGACAACGCCGTCCGCGCCTTCGTCGCCCGCGAGTACGCCGCCTTCCTCGACGAGCTGGGCGCGTGGCTGCGCATACCCTCCGTATCCGCCGACCCCGCGCGCGCCGGTGACCTCCGCCGCAGCGCCCAGTGGCTCGCGGCGCACCTCACCGCGACCGGCTTCCCGGAGGTCGAGATCTGGGAGACGCCCGGCGCCCCGGCGGTGTTCGCCGCGTGGCCGTCCGGCGACCCGGAGGCCCCCACCGTGCTCGTCTACGGGCACCACGACGTCCAGCCCGCCGCCCGCGAGGACGGCTGGCACACCGACCCGTTCGACCCGGTCGTCAAGGACGGCAGGCTGTACGCGCGCGGCGCCGCCGACGACAAGGGGCAGGTCCTCTTCCACACCCTGGGGGTGCGCGCCCATCTGGCCGCGACCGGCCGCTCCGCGCCCGCCGTCAACCTCAAGCTGCTGATCGAGGGCGAGGAGGAGTCCGGCTCACCGCACTTCCCCGAGCTGATCCGGGCGCACGCCGGCCGGCTCGCCTGCGACACCGTGATCGTCTCCGACACCGGCATGTGGTCCGAGGACACCCCGACCGTCTGCACCGGCATGCGGGGCCTCACCGACTGCCAGATCGACCTGTACGGGCCGGACCAGGACATCCACTCCGGCTCGTTCGGCGGCGCGGTGCCCAATCCGGCCACCGAGGCCGCCCGGCTGGCCGCCGCGCTGCACCACGACGACCGCACGGTGGCCGTCCCCGGCTTCTACGACGGTGTGCTGGAGCTGACCGACCGCGAGCGCGAGCTGTTCGCCGAGCTGCCCTTCGACGAGGCCGGCTGGCTGCGCACCGCGCATTCGCACGGTCTGCTCGGCGAGGCCGGGTACACCACCCTGGAGCGGATCTGGGCCCGCCCGACCGCGGAGGTCAACGGCATCGGCGGGGGCTACCAGGGGCCGGGCGGGAAGACCATCGTGCCGTCCACCGCCCGGCTGAAGCTGTCCTTCCGGCTGGTGGCCGGTCAGGACACGGAGAAGGTCCAGCAGTCCGTACGGGAGTGGGTCGCCGCGTCCCTCCCGGCCGGGATCCGGCACGAGATCACCTTCTGGGGCGCGACCCGCCCCTGCCTGACCCCCTTGGACCACCCCGCCCTCCAGTCCCTGGTGCGGGCCATGGGGCGGGCGTTCGACCAGAAGATCCGCTTCACCCGCGAGGGCGGATCGGGACCGGCGGCCGACCTGCGGGACGTCCTGGGCGCCCCGGTGCTCTTCCTGGGCATCTCGGTGCCGTCCGACGGCTGGCACGCGCCCAACGAGAAGGTCGAGCTGGACCTGCTCGTGAAGGGCGCCGAGACGGCCGCCCACCTCTGGGCCGATCTCGCGGAGAATGGACCCGTATAGCCCTCACATGTCCGTAAACCACCCGTTTCGCAGGGGAAGTTGGAAGCAGCCGTGACCACCTGGACCGAGCGCGCCGCCACCCGGCCGATCACGCTCAGCGCCCCGAGCGGCGTCGACCGCGCGGCGCACCACCGATTGGACGAGGCGTGGCTGGCCGCGGCGTGGAGCCACCCGACGACGCGGGTCTTCGTGGTCTCCGGAGGCCAGGCCCTGGTCGACGACACCCCGGACGGCCGCACCGAGCTGGTCATGACGCCGGCCTTCGAGGCCCCGCCCACCGAGACCCACCGCTACTTCCTGGGCACCGACGAGGACGGGGTGCGCTACTTCGCGCTGCAGAAGGACACCCTGCCGGGCCGCATGGACCAGTCCGCGCGCCCCGCGGGGCTGCGTGAGGCGGGCGCGCTGCTGTCCGAGCGCGACGCGGGGCTGCTGGTGCACGCGGTCGCGCTGGAGAACTGGCAGCGGCTGCACCGCTTCTGCTCCCGCTGCGGCGAGCGCACGGTGATCGCGGCGGCGGGCCACATCCGCCGCTGCCCGGCCTGCGGCGCCGAGCACTACCCGCGCACCGACCCGGCCGTGATCATGCTGGTGACGGACGAGCTGGACCGGGCGCTGCTGGGCCGTCAGGTGCACTGGCCGGAGGGGCGCTTCTCGACGCTCGCGGGCTTCGTGGAGCCGGGGGAGTCGATCGAGCAGGCGGTCGTCCGCGAGGTGGCCGAGGAGGCGGGCGTCCGGGTCGGGGAGGTCGAGTACGTCGCCAGTCAGCCCTGGCCGTTCCCGTCCAGCCTGATGCTCGGCTTCATGGCCCGGGCCACGTCCTCCCTGATCCAGGTGGACGGTGAGGAGATCCACGAGGCGCGCTGGTTCTCCCGGGACGATCTGCGCACCGCGATCGAGTCCGGCGAGGTCCTGCCCCCGTCCGGGATCTCGATCGCGGCGCGGCTGATCGAGCTGTGGTACGGCGAGCCGCTACCGCGCGGCTGACCGCCGTTTCGGGCCCGGTTACCGACCTGTCAGGCCCCGACCTTGGCCTTCACCTGGGCGAGGGAGGGGTTCGTCAGGGTCGAACCATCGGGGAAGAGAACGGTGGGAACCGTCTGGTTGCCGCCGTTCGCCTTCTCGACGAAGGCCGCGGACTCCGGGTCCTGCTCGATGTTGATCTCGGTGTACGTGATCCCCTCGCGGTCCATCTGGCCCTTGAGCCGGCGGCAGTAGCCGCACCAGGTGGTGCTGTACATCGTCACAGTGCCGGACATCGGTCTTCGCTCTCCTCGGGGTCGTGTCGTGGTGGGCACAAGGTGAACGTTCACCTTCCGCCGCTCATTCCCGGCGTTCATATGACCGCATGGTCACGGCTGTGGACAACCGGCGCGGTGGTCCCGGGGGACCTGGCAGCATGGCGGGGTGACACCAGCAACGCACTCCACTCTCTTCCCGCAGGTCTCCACGCCCGGCGCCTACGAGGCCACGCCGCGTGACGCCGACGCGGTGCTCGAGGGGCTCGACCCCGAGCAGCGCGAGGTGGCGACGGCCCTGCACGGGGCGGTGTGTGTGCTGGCCGGGGCGGGCACCGGCAAGACCCGGGCGATCACCCACCGCATCGCCTACGGGGTGCGGGCGGGCATCCTCCAGCCCGCCAGCGTGCTGGCCGTCACCTTCACCAACCGCGCGGCGGGCGAGATGCGCGGCCGGCTGCGGCAGCTCGGCGCGGGCGGAGTGCAGGCGCGCACCTTCCACTCGGCCGCGCTGCGCCAGCTCCAGTATTTCTGGCCCAAGGCGGTCGGCGGCGAGGTGCCGCGGCTGGCCGAGCGCAAGGTGCAGCTGGTGGCCGAGGCCGCCGCGCGCTGCCGGGTCCGGCTGGACCGCAACGAGCTGCGGGATGTGACCGGCGAGATCGAATGGTCGAAGGTCACCCAGACCGTGCCCGAGGACTATCCGGCGGCGGCCGCCAAGTCCGGCCGGGAGGCCCCCCGCGACCCGGTCGAGATCGGCCGGATCTACGCCGGGTACGAGCAGCTGAAGCGCGACCGCGGCGTGATCGACTTCGAGGATGTGCTGCTGCTCACGGTCGGCGTACTGGAGGAGCGGCCGGACATCGCGGATCAGGTGCGCCGCCAGTACCAGCACTTCGTGGTCGACGAGTACCAGGATGTCAGCCCGCTCCAGCAGCGGCTGCTGGAGCTGTGGCTCGGCGAGCGGCAGAGCCTGTGCGTGGTCGGCGACGCCAGCCAGACCATCTACTCCTTCACCGGCGCCACCCCCGACCACCTGCTGGACTTCCGCACCCGGCACCCCGGCGCCACGGTGGTCAAGCTCATCCGGGACTACCGCTCCACCCCCCAGGTCGTGCACCTGGCCAACGGGCTGCTGTCCCAGGCCCGCGGCCGGGCCGCGGAGCACCGGCTGGAGCTGGTCTCGCAGCGCGACCCGGGCCCCGAGCCGGTCTACACCGCCTATGCCGACGAGCCCGCCGAGGCCGAGGCCACCGCCCGCCGGATCCGCGAGCTGATCACCCCGGCCGGGCAGGGCGGCGCCGGCGTCCCGCCCAGCCAGGTCGCGGTCCTCTACCGGGTCAACGCCCAGTCCGAGCTGTACGAGCAGGCCTTGGCCGACGCGCAGGTGCCCTATCAGCTGCGCGGCGCCGAGCGGTTCTTCGAGCGGCCCGAGGTCCGCGAGGCGGGGATGCTGCTGCGCGGCGCGGCGCGCGCCGGAAGCGCCGACCCGGTGCTGTCCGACGAGGACGTGCCGTCCCAGGTGCGGGCCGTGCTCGGCACCCGCGGCTGGACGCCCGATCCCCCCGCGGGCTCCGGAGCGGTCCGTGACCGCTGGGAGTCGCTGGCCGCCCTGGTGCGGCTCGCCGAGGACTTCGTCCGGGGCAGGCCCGGGGCCACCCTCTCCGATCTGGTGGCGGAGCTGGACGAGCGGGCGGCCGCCCAGCACGCCCCGACCGTGGAGGGTGTGACGCTCGCCTCACTCCACGCCGCCAAGGGCCTGGAGTGGGACGCGGTGTTCCTGGTGGGGCTGACCGAGGGCATGATGCCGATCACCTACGCCAAGACCGATCAGCAGATCGAGGAGGAGCGTCGGCTCCTCTATGTGGGCGTCACCCGGGCCCGCCGCCATCTGAGCCTGTCGTGGGCGCTCTCGCGGACGCCCGGCGGCCGCGCCTCCCGCAGGCCCACCCGCTTTCTCAACGGGCTGCGGCCCGGCTCCGCGGCGCCCGCCGCCCGGATGCCCGGCGGGGGCGGCGGAATCGAGCGCGGCACCGGCCCGGGGGCACCGGTGCGCAAGCGGCGCGCCCCGGTGCACTGCCGGGTCTGCGGCAGGACGCTGACCGACGCGGGCGAGATGAAGCTGATGCGCTGCGAGGACTGCCCCTCGGAGCTGGACGAGGCGCTGTACGAGCGGCTGCGTGACTGGCGGGCCGAGCAGGCCGGGCTGCTGGGCCAGCCGGCCTTTTGCGTCTTCACCGACAAGACCCTGCTCGCCATTGCCGAGGCCGTGCCGGGAACCGAATCGGAGCTGTCCGGCATCCCCGGTGTCGGAAGACGGAAACTCGGCAGGTTCGGCGCCGACGTTCTCGCGCTGTGCGCGGGCCGGGAACTGCCCTCGGCGCACGACGGTGACGAGGGCGTCGAGGGCGAGGGAACCCAACCGGGTGACCCTGCGGAAAACTCGACGGAAAAATAGTTTGCGCGCGCGGACGGCATACCCATAGCCTTCCGAGCACGGAGACAGCGGCCCTTCCGGGAACCGAGGAATCCGTGTTGTACTACGTAAGTCCGGACCGGTTCCCCCTGGTCCCTGAGACGCCGAGAGGAGGCGAAGACCAATGATCAGCTTCATGGAGACCATCAAAATGACCGATCGATCGGTCGTCGCCACCTGCCCGCTCGGCTCCTCGCTTCCCGGTACCGGTATGCCCGGCGCCAATGAAGCGCGTCTCAGCGAGCGCGGTGGACGACCGATCCAGGCACCTGCGGTAGCGGCAGCGGCACGGGCATTCGCCTATGCCCTGGCGGCCAATGGTGCCGGATCCCGGACGACGCAGCAGCACCACGACACGTGGGCCTTCCGCAGGCTCGAACCCTGGAGTTATCCAGCCTGATTCAGGATCAGGTCGGCACCTTCCAGGGCCGCGGAACCCACACCGGGATCCGCGGTCCTTTTGATTTGCCAGCGCCCGGCCACGAGCCGGACCGAACAGACGAGGAACACACCACCGTGCAACTCAATACGCACGCCCCGTCCGCAGCGACCGACCTGAACCGCCCGCCTGACTCCTCGGAGGACCCCTTGACCACCCCGCTCACCGCCCTCACCGAGCTCGATGACGCCATCGAGAACCTGGGTGTAGCCGTCCCGTGCCGCTCCTACGACCCGGAGGTCTTCTTCGCGGAGTCGCCGGCCGACGTCGAATACGCCAAGTCGCTGTGCCAGACCTGCCCGCTGCGCGAGGCCTGCCTCGCCGGTGCGAAAGACCGCCGCGAGCCGTGGGGCGTCTGGGGCGGCGAGCTGTTCGTCCAGGGCGTGGTCGTGGCCCGCAAGCGGCCGCGTGGCCGCCCGCGCAAGAACCCGGTCGCGGCATGAGCACCCCCGGCACCATCGATCGCCCAGCGACGCACGACCCCATGAAGCAGGTCCCGACGATGACCCCACCGGTCTCCGACACACCCACACGCCCTCACTCCGGTGCGCCCGAGTCGCGCCAGAACAGGACCCGAGAAATGCAACTCATCCCAGAAGCCCTGGCACGTGCGCATATGCGCCTGCAGCGCCGCGCGGAGCGGGCCTCGCTCCGTGCCCGGCGGGCGCTGGCCACCGCGGTCATGTCCTGACGCGGCCACGCGCCGGGACCGAGGGCACCTGGGGATACGAAGGAATATCAAGGGAGACGAGGGGCCGGTCCGATGCGGACCGGCCCTTCGGCCGCCCCCGGTATCAGGCCGATGTTTCCGCGTCCTCCGCCTTCTGGACGCCCTCGCTCTCCTCCGCCTCGCCGGTCTCCTCGCTCTCATCCGGCTCGGCGCTCTCATCCGGCTCGGCGGTCTCGTCCGGCTCGGCGGCGAAGCCGGTCACCCAGGCTTCGAGTTCATCCCGCAGCCGCACCGTGGCGCCCAGCTGGCACAGCACCCCGATCGTGCTCAGCGTCACCCGGTGGATCAGCAGATAAGCGGGCGGCAGATTGAGCTGGTTGCCCAGCTCGTGGACGGGTGAACTGCGATCCGCCATCCGGGCCGCCTGGCTCCGTATCCACTGCCTCTCGAAGTGGAACGCGTCGACCTGGGCCGGTTCGAGCATCGGCAGCAGGAACTCCAGCAGCGCGTCCGGATCCAGCTCGATCGTCGGCTTGACGAAGCCCTCACCCCGCATCAGGTCGTAGACCCCCGCGGCGTCACCCTCCAGCGCCATCCGCAGCGCGATGCCGATGGGCTCGGGCAGCCCGCCGGGGAGCCGGTCCACCGAGCCGAAGTCCAGGACGCCCAGCTTCCACTTCTCCGGCGGCCCGTCCGGGGCGTCCCCGATGAGCAGCCGGAAGTTACCGGGGTGTGGATCGGCGTGCAGCAGGCCGGTGCGGGACGCCCCCGAGAACAGAAAGCGGGCCAGCAGCTGACCGGCCCGGTCACGCTCCTCGGGCCTGCCCTCGGCTATCACCTCGGAGAGCGGTATGCCCTCCAGCCATTCGGTGATCAGCACCTGATCGCTCTGGTGCACCACCTCGGGCACCACGATCTCGGTGTCCTCGGCGTACTCCGTCACATGGGCGCGCTGGGACTCGGCCTCCAGCTCGTAGTCCAGCTCCTCGGCCACCCGGTCGCGCAGCTCCGCGATCAGCGGCTTGATGTCCATGCCCGGCACCAGCGGCCCCAGCACCCGGGCGAACCGGCTCAGCTGGGCGAGGTCGGACAGCAGCGCCTCACCGGCCCCCGGGTACTGCACCTTGACCGCGACCTCGCGCCCGTCGTGCCAGATCGCCCGGTGCACCTGGCCGATCGAGGCGGCCGCCGCCGGCTTGTCCTCGAACTCCAGGAACAGCTCCTGCCAGTCCGGGCCGAGCCGCTCCTCCAGCGCCGCGTGGACCGTACTGGTGGGCATGGGCGGCGCGGCCTCCTGGAGCTTGGTGAGGGCTGCCCGGTAGGGCTTCGCGATCTCCTCGGGCAGCGCCGATTCGAAGACCGACATCGCCTGCCCGAGCTTCATCGCCCCGCCCTTGAGCTCGCCGAGGACCTTGAACATCTGCTCGGCGGTGCGCTGCTGCATCTCGCGAGCGACGATCTCCGCCGGTCGCCCTCCTATCCGCTTCCCCAGCCCCCAGGTGGCGCGCCCCGCGAATCCCAAGGGCAGCGCCGCCAGTTTGGCGGTGCGGGTGATCGCCTTGCGCGGCAGATCGGACATGCGCCCTCCAAGTACAGCTGAGCCATCCCGGGAGGCAGCCTCCCGGACCCCCGTCGCCCACTCCGCGGACGTCGGTCACCCGCACATTGTGGCGTGCGGTCTCTCCGCGGCCGAGGCGTATACCGCATCATCCCGCCCGGCCGCTCCGCACTCGCATCCGGGATGCGCCTCGACGCGCTCGGCCTGCCAGGACAGGGCCGGCAGCGCCAGCTCCCAGCGGGCCGCCGCGGCACCCCCGGACGGTCCGCCGTCGAGGAAGGCCAGCGCCCGGGAGGCGGTGAGCCCGGCCACCACCGTGGCCAGCGCCGTGTCACAGGCGGGTGCGGATCCACGGCGGCCGGAGCGCCACTGGGCCAGCATCCGCGGCCACACCGGCTCCCGCTCGGCGCGGGCCGCCGCGGCGCAGCCCGCGCAGGGGGTGAGGCCCGGCAGGACAAGAGGCCCCACCACCCCCGTGGCCTCGATCACCCCCGCGTACAGATGAGGGGTGCCGGAGGCGAGCAGCGGCCCGGCCGCCGAGGGATCCGGTGCGTACGCCGCGAGCCCGTCGCGCGGGGCGATCACGACCAGGGCCAGCCCCGGCTCCCCGCCGGACGGGGGCTCCCCGGCCCGCGGCCGCGGTCGCGGGGCCGGCGCCGCCCGGCGCACCAGCCGGCGGGCGGCCACCTCCCGCCGCTCCCCGATCTGCTCGGCGGACAGCCCGCCGGGCGTCACGTCCCACGGCTCGACACAGCCGCCGTCCACCACATCGACCTGCCCGACCCCCGAGGCGGACAGCACCGCGGCGACCGCCGCCCCGACCCGCCCCGCACCGCGCACCTGCACCCGCGTCGCCCGCCGCGCGGCGAGCAGCCGCGCCGCCGCCCCCGGCTCCGGATGCAGCACCGACAGCCCCGCCGCGTCCGGCCGCAGCCGGTCGAGGGCCGGGCCGGGGCCGCTCGCCGCGGCGGCGAGCGGGCCGCCGGGTCTCGTATCGTCCAGCAGCCCGGCCGCCGTCAGCCGGTCCAGCAGCTCATCGGCCCGCCCCTCCGGCAGCCCGAGGGCCTGGGCCTCCTGCCGCAGCAGGGGCAGCCCGCGGGTGCCGTCGAGCAGCTCCAGGAAGCTGCCCGTCGCCGTGTCCAGCGGGCCCACCACCACCGCATGCGCCCGGGCCACCCCGAACTGCACCGTGTCCCGGCTCCGCCAGCCGCGCCGCAGCGCGGGCTTGAGCATGGGATGCATCGCCGCCCCCTTCGTCGATGTGCCGCACCCGCCGGTGCCGCATCGCCTCGTCGAACGGTTCACAGCATGCGCCCCGCCGCCCACCCGCCGCCGAAAGTTATCCACAGGCTGTGTTGATAGTCGTACAAGCTGTGCACGCCGGGGAGTGGTTCGCCCCGCGACCGCGCGCGAGGGCAGGACTTCCCCGGCTGCCAGCGGGTAACGTCGGGGCGTGCCCGCCGATCCTTCCCCGCGCACCGCCCCGATCCCGCCGAGCCCGCCGAGTCCGCCGAACCCGCAGAACCGGGGCTCGGGCACGAGCGCGGTCGAGGTCCGCCGGAGTTCGCGCCGGCGCAGGACCGTCTCCGCGTACCGCGAGGGCGACCGCACCATCGTGCTCATCCCCGCCCGGATGTCGGAAGCGGAGGAGCAGCGCTGGGTCGGGGTCATGCTGGAGAAGCTCGCCGCGCAGGAGAGCAAGCGGATGCTGGGCGACGCGGAGCTGGCGGCGCGCGCGGAGTGGCTGTCCGAGCAGTATCTGGGCGGACGGGCCCGGCCCGCCTCGGTCCGCTGGGTCACCAACCAGAACACCCGCTGGGGGTCCTGCACCCCGGCCGAGGGCAGCATCCGGCTCTCCCACCGGCTCAAGGGCATGCCGGAGTACGTGGTGGACTACGTCCTCGTCCATGAGCTGGCCCATCTGCTGGTGCCCGGTCACGGGCGCCGCTTCTGGGAGCTTTTGGAGGCGTATCCGCGCACCGAGCGCGCCCGGGGCTATCTGGAGGGTGTGGTGGCCGCCGGGCGGTTGCCGCATCTGACGGGCGCCGAAACGGAATCCGGCTGAGGAACCGCACCGCGCTCCCCGGCGTCGTTCAGAGTCGGCGGCAGCGGCTAGCCTGGCGCGCAATGCACTCACCGGTTTCGGGATGGGGGACGGTCGTTACGTATGGCCAGGGAATTCCAGCGCGGCCACAAGGCCAAGATCAGCGATCTGACCGCCGGGAGGGATCTGTACGTCGGTGTGCAGATCGCCGGGCCGGGGCTGTCCTTCGACATCAGCTGCTTCGGCCTCGACGCGGACGAACGGCTGTCGGACGACCGCTATTTCATCTTCTTCAATCAGCCCAAATCACCTGAAGAAGCGATACAGCAGCTCGGCGCGCAGGCCGGTGACACCGAGTCGTTCCGGGTCACGCTCGACAGCATTCCGCCGGCCATCCAGAAGCTCTCCTTCACCGCGACCCTCGACGGCGCGGGCCAGATGTCGCAGATCGGACCCGGCTACATCCGGATCGTCGCGGGCGGCGAGGAGGTGGCCCGGTACTCCTTCAACGGGACGGAGTTCAGCACCGAGCGCGCGGTGATGCTGGGCGACTTCTACCTCAAGGACGTCTGGCGCTTCGCCGCCGTCGGCCAGGGCTTCGACGGTGGACTCGAGGCGCTGCTCAAGAACTTCGGCGGCGAGGTCGCCGAGGAGGAGCCCGCGCCCGCGCCGGCGCCGGCGCAGGGTGGTGTGCCCGGTTTCGCGCCGCCCGGCCAGGCAGCCCCCGCCCCGGGTTTCGCTGCCCCGCCCGCACCGCAGCCGCAGCAGCCCGCCCCGGCCCCCGGCTTCGGCGCGCCCCAAGGCACCCCGCCCCAGGGCACGCCTCAGCAGCCCCCGGCCCCGCAGCCCGCGCCGGGCGCACCGCAGGTGCACGCGGCGCCCACGCTCGCCGCGCCGATCGTGCCGCCGGGTCAGGCGCCGCCGCCCGGCCCGGTGCCGCCTCCGGGCCCGCCCGGCCAGCCGTACCCCGGCCAGCAGCCGCAGTTCGGTCAGACGCCGGGTCAGGCGCCGCCCGCCCCGTACGGCCAGCCCCAGGGCGCGACCGCGCCCCAGGGCATGGCCGTACCCCAGGGCGGGGCGCCCGGGGTGCAGGCCGCGCTCGCCGAATACCGCGAGTCGGCCACCGGTCAGCGCTGGACGCCGCAGAACCCGCGGATGATGCGGGTCGACCTCGGCGTCGACGGTCAGCCGGTGCTCGCCCGTCAGGGCAGCATGGTGCTCTACCAGGGGAAGGTCGACTTCAGCTACAAGGGCGCGGGTGTCCGCGGCCGGATCGTCGGCAACGCGACCGGCCAGGAGATGCAGCTGATGCGCTGCACCGGCCAGGGCCAGGTCTTCCTCGCGGAGAACGCCGCCGAGCTGCACCCGATCGAGCTGCAGGGCGACGCGATCTGCGTCTCCGCCGAGAACGTGCTCGCGTTCGACGAGTCGCTGCAGCACGAGGTGCGCCGGATCGAGGGCCACGGCATCCCCGGCGGCGCGCTGTTCACGATGCAGTTCCAGGGCAACGGCACGGTCGTCGTGAAGACCCAGGGCACTCCGGTGGTGCTCCCCGTCACCCCGACGACCTTCGCCGACAGCAACGCCATCGTGGCCTGGTCCGCCGGTTCCCAGGTGATCATCTCCAGCCAGGTGCGGCTGCGCCGCAGCGCCTACCCCGGCCACAGCGGGGAGACCGTGAACCTCCAGTTCCGCGGTGCGCCCGGCAACTTCATCGTCGTCCAGCCCTACGAGGTCTGAGGGAGCCCGTCATGGACCAGCAAATGATCTCGGGCTTCGCAGCCACCCCGGTCGCGGCCCGCATGGAGAACCACGGCAGCAGCATGCTCAAGGTCGCCATGCAGAGCGGCCAGGACCTCTTCGCCCGCACCGGTTCGATGGTGGCGTACGAGGGCTTCGTGCAGTACGAGCCGAACCCGCCCGCGGTGCGCCAGATGGCCTCCCAGTGGCTGACCGGCGAGGGCGCGCCGCTCATGCGGTGCAGCGGCGACGGGCTGCTCTATCTCGCCGACTACGGGGCGAACATCGTCTGCATCAATCTCAACGGCGACGCGCTCTCCGTCAACGGCACCAATCTGCTCGCCTTCGACGCCCACCTCCAGTGGGGTGTCGAACGGGTCAAGGGCATCGCCAAGTTCGCCGGGCAGGGTCTGTTCAACGTGGGCGTCTCCGGCACCGGATGGGTCGCCCTGACCTCCCGCGGCACCCCCATCGTCGTCGACTGCGGCCGCGGCGAGGACGAGACCTATGTGGACCCGGACGCGCTCGTCGCCTGGTCCAGCGGTCTGAAGGTCAAGGGCAAGCGCAGCTTCAAGGCGTCGTCCCTGATCGGCCGGGGCAGCGGCGAGGCCTACCAGCTCGGCTTCTCCGGGCAGGGCTTCGTCGTCGTACAGCCCAGCGAGGACAGCACCGACCGGCTCCGGGCCCGGGGCTGAGGGGGAGAAGGACACATGCAGAGCCCGCTTTTCGGCTTCACCGAGACCCAGAGCGAGGACCGTTACGCGCTGCAGAACCGCAAGATGCTGCGGGTCGCGCTCAACGGCCATGAGGACGTTCTCGCCCGCAAGGGCAGCATGGTCGCCTATCAGGGGCTGATCGAGTTCGACGGCGAGTACCAGAGCGCCGGGCAGCGGCGCGCCCGCGCCCGCACCGGCGAGGGCCTGGATCTGATGCGCTGCTCCGGGCAGGGCACGGTCTACCTCGCCAACCTCGCCCAGCACGTCCATGTGATGGACGTGGACCACGACGGTCTGACGGTCGACAGCGCGTACGTGCTGGCGCTGGACTCCACGCTGCACTGGGAGTCGATCGCGGTGGACAGCCAGTTCGGCATCACCGGCTCCGGCAAGTACAACCTCAACATCTCCGGCCGGGGCAAGGTCGCGCTCATGACCTCGGGTCAGCCGCTGATGCTCCAGGTGACGCCGGACAAGTACGTCAACGCCGACGCGGACGCGATCGTCGCGTGGTCCAGCTCGCTGCGCGTCCAGATGCAGGCGCAGACGCATTCCTCGGGGGTGTGGCGCCGCCGCGGCAGCACCGGTGAGGGCTGGGAGCTGAGCTTCCTGGGCCAGGGGTACGCCCTCGTCCAGCCGAGCGAGCTGCTGCCGCCGCAGAACGCGGTGATCGGCGGCGGCGCGGCCGCCCAGTTCGGCATGGGCCAGCAGGGGGCCCGCGGGCAGAACCAGGGCAACATCTTCAGCAACTGACGGCCGCCGGACACCCCCTGGGGCCATCGGTCCGTGCCCGCGCGCTCCTCAGACCAGCGCGCGGGTACGGGCCACCAGGTGGCGCACCGACGCGTCGGCCACGTCCGCCACCTCGTCGTATCCGAACCAGCGCAGGTCCAGCGACTCGTCGCTGATCGCCGCCACCGCGTCCGGCGGGGCCACCGCCGCGTACTGCACGTCCAGATGCCAGGCGCACGGGGTGTGGTGCCGGTCGAGCCGCACCGGCCCGCCCGGCAGCAGGGTCAGCCCCGCGATGCCCGACTCCTCGGTGGCCTCCCGCAGCGCCGCGTCCGCCAGCGTGGCGTCCCCCGGCTCACAGTGGCCGCCCATCTGGAGCCACATCCGCAGCTTGCGGTGCAGCGTGAGCAGGACGCGCTCCCGCGGCGGATCGATCACCAGCGCGCTCGCCGTGAGATGCCCGTCGCCGCACGCCTTCCACATGCCGTCGGGATACGCGGCCAGATGGTCGCCGTACGCCTGCCGCAGCCGCTCCTGGTCGGCGTCGGGCGCGGGCCACTGCTCGAGGACCCGCGCCGCGTCCTTATGAAGGCTCACTTCTCGCCGTCGCCCCGCTCGTCCTTACGGTCGTCGGACGCGTGGTCGTCGGAAGCGCTGCCGCCGGAGCCCTCCGTGCGGTCCTCACCGCCCGCCGCCTCGCCGAGCATCTTGTCCAGCTCGGAGAAGTCCAGCTGCTCGCGGTGGACGAAGCCGTCCGGGTCGTCGAGGTCCTGGGCCGTCGGCAGCATGTCCGGGTGCTCCCACAGCGCGTCGCGGCCGTCCACGCCGCGCGCGTCGGTGAGCGACGCCCACAGCCGCGAGGCGTCCCGCAGCCGGCGCGGCCGCAGCTCCAGGCCGATCAGCGTGGCGAAGGTCTGCTCGGCGGGCCCGCCGCTCGCCCGGCGGCGCCGCAGCGTCTCGCGCAGGGCGTCCGCGGACGGCAGATGGGGCTTGGCGGCGGCGTGCACCACCGCGTCCACCCAGCCCTCGACCAGCGCGAGCGCGGTCTCCAGCCGGGCCAGCGCGGCCTTCTGCTCCGGGGTGTCCTCCGGCTGGAACATGCCCTGCTGGAGCGCTTCCTGCAGTTGCTCGGGGTGGGTCGGGTCGAGCTGGCCGACCGCGTCCTCCAGCTTCGCCGTGTCCACCTTGATGCCCCGGGCGTAGCCCTCGACGGCACCGAACAGGTGCGAGCGCAGCCACGGCACGTGCGAGAACAGCCGCTGGTGGGCCGCCTCGCGCAGCGCCAGATACAGCCGCACCTCGTCCTTGGGGACGCCGAGGCCGGAGCCCAGCGCCGCGATGTTGACCGGCAGCAGCGCCGCCTTGCCCGCCGGGCCCAGCGGGAGCCCGATGTCGGTCGAGCCGACCACCTCACCGGCCAGCACGCCCAGCGCCTGCCCGATCTGGGTGCCGAACATCGCGCCACCCATCGAACGCATCATCCCGAGCAGCGGGCCGGCCATGGCCTGCATCTCCTCGGGCAGGACGTCGCCCATGGCGGCGCCGACCCGCTCGGCGACCGGGTCGACCAGGTCCTTCCAGACCGGCAGCGTCGCCTCGACCCACTCGGCGCGGCTCCACGCGACGGCGGTCCCCGAGCCCGAGGGCAGCGAGGTGACCCCGTCCAGCCACAGGTCCGCCAGCCGCACGGCCTCCTGGACCGCGGCGCGGTCGGCGGGGCCGACGCTCTCGTCCTTGGTGCCGTCGGCGGTGCCGCGCGCGACGGTCTGCCGCGCGATGTCCTTGGCCATGTCCCAGTTCACCGGGCCGCCCTCGTACGAGAGCATCTGCCCGAGCTGCTGGAAGGCGGCGCCCAGGTCGCCGGGGTTGAGCGAGCCGAACATCGCCGCGAACGGATTGTCCGCGCCGCCTGCTCCGGCCGGGCCGCCCGCCCCGCCGCCGAACCCGAAGGGATTCGCGGGGCCCTGCTCGTCGCCCTGGCCGCCCTTCTTCTTACCGTCGTCGCCGTCCTCCGGCTCCTCCGGCGGAAGGCCGAATCCGAATGGGGTGTCACTCACGGGGTTCCTCGGCTCGTTGGGCCACCGGCCACTGGCCGGCGGCGGATGCCCGACATCACCACCCAGCCTAGACACCTCGCCGGTTTCCGGGCTCAGTGCTTCGCTGATCGCCGCGCTGCGGCAGGATGGGCGTTACCTGGTACGTACGTGTGCACGCGCTGCGTACTGAAGACAACCGCTGGAGACGCCCGGTGAGTTCCCCAGACCGAGAAGTTCGCGCTGCGCGAAACGATACGGCCCGTACCGCACGACGACCCGTCGTGGCCGTCACCGGTGCCGCCTCGGGCCCCGGCGCCCTGCTCACGCAGCGGCTCGCGGAGTCCGAAGAGATCAAACAGGTGCTGGCCCTCGACGAGCGGCGCGGCGAGGTGACCGAGGCGCAGTGGCATGTGCTGGACGTGCGCGATCCGGCCATCGCCGAGAAGCTGCGCGGCGCCGATGTCGTCGTGCATCTCGCCGTCGACCTGGACCTGGGCACCGACCCCGCCGCGCGCACCGCCTACAACGTGCGCGGCACCCAGACCGTGCTGACCGCGGCCGCGGCCGCCGGAGTGCGCCGGGTGGTGCTGTGCACCTCCGCGATGGTCTACGGCGCGCTCGCCGACAACGACGTTCCGCTCGCCGAGGACGCGGAGCTGCGGGCCACCGCCGAGGCCACCGGCGTCGGCGACCTGCTGGAGATCGAACGGCTGGGGGAGCGCGCGCCCCGGGCGCATCCGGGGCTGAACGTGACCGTCGTGCGTCCCGCGGTCCTGGTCGGCGGCACGGACACCGCGCTCACCCGCTACTTCGAGTCGCCCCGGCTGCTGGTGGTCGCCGGATCCCGTCCCACCTGGCAGTTCTGCCATATGGAAGACCTGGTCAGCGCGCTGGAGTACGCCGCGCTGGAGAAGGTCGAGGGGGAGCTGGCGGTCGGCTGCGACGGCTGGCTGGAGCAGGAGGAGGTCGAGGAGCTGTCCGGAATCCGGCGCATGGAGCTGCCGTCGGCGGTCGCCCTCGGCGCCGCCTCCCGGCTGCACCGGCTGGGCCTGACGCCGTCCCCGGCCGGGGACCTCGCGTACACGATGCACCCCTGGGCGGTCAGCGGCAGCCGGCTGCACGCGGCGGGCTGGCGGCCCCGGTGGACCAACGAGGAGGTGCTGGCCGAGCTGCTGGAGGAGGTCGCCGGGCGGCATACGGTCGCCGGGCGGCGGCTGGGCCGCAAGGACGCCACCACGCTGGGCGCGGCGGGCGCGACCGTCGCCCTGGTGGGCACCGCAGCGATCGTGCGCCGCGCCCGCAAGGCGCGCCGCCGCGCCTAGGCTCTCCCGGGCGATCCAGTAGTGCACCACGACGGGACGGCATACGGCACGATGGACCACATGGCACATACGCACGATCACCCCGGCGAGGGCGCGGCAGCCGACCCCATCCGCCTGCTCGCGGTCCGCGAGACCCCGCTGTCGGTGGACGAGGTGTTCGGGGCGGTCGGCGATGCCGCGGCGGGCGGTACGGCGCTCTTCGTGGGCACCGTGCGCAACCACGACGGGGGCGCGGACGTGGGCGCCCTCGGGTACTCCGCCCATCCGAGCGCCGAGGCCGAACTGCGGCGGGTGGCCGAGAAGGTCGCGGCCGACTTCCCGGTGCGCGCGCTGGCCGCCGTGCACCGGGTCGGCGATCTGGTGATCGGCGACCTGGCCGTCGTCGTGGCGGTCTCCTGCCCGCACCGCGCGGAGGCGTTCGCCGCCTGCCGCCGACTGATCGACGACCTCAAGAGCGAGGTCCCGATCTGGAAGCACCAGACGTTCGCGGACGGTACCGAGGAATGGGTGGGGATCTAGAGGGCACGCGAGACAGACAGCGTCCGGTGGGGCGATATAACAGTTACGCCATGGAGTCCACTCGGAATGGTGTACTCCACTTGCGTAACCCCCACCCTGCCGTGAGCGTTGACCTCGCGGAGGATTAGTCTGCTCATCTGTCAGTCGCGGTGCTTATCAGGGGTCGGGAGGCCGCTATGGGAGCGCTTCTCTGGTTGCTCATTCCCGTTCTCGCGGCGATAGCCGCCATGCTCTATGCCGGTTGGGCCGCGCGCAGCAACCGCAAGACCGTGGGGGACGTCGAGGAACTGGCCGGATATACGCGGTTCCGAGAGGCCATGGAACGCACGCGCACGGATACGGACGCGGCCGCCTGAGGTCCGGCCCCTCGTACGGACGGCCCCAGGAGTGGGCTGCCGTACGCGTCCCGTACTGTCGTTCCATGCCACGCCGCACCGCGACGATGCTCGCCTCCCTACTGATGCTGATCGCGCTGCTGTGCGCCGGTGTGCTGATCCCGGTGCCGTACGCGGAGATGTCACCGGGGCCGACGTACAACACGCTGGGCGAACACAACGGCGAGTGCGTGCTGCAGATCTCCGGCCACAAGGGCTGCGAGACCACCGGGGGCCACCTCAATATGACGACGGTCCGGGTCACCGGATCCGAGTACCGGATGAATCTGGTGGAGGCCGTCTACGGCTGGCTCTCCCACGACAATGTGGTGGTGCCGCACGACACCCTCTACCCGGACGACAAAACTCCGGACGAGGTGAACCAGCAGAACGCGGAGGAATTCAGCCAGTCCCAGGAGAGCGCCAAGGTCGCGGCGCTCAAGGCGCTGCACAAGAAGGTCTCCTCCCAGGTGATCGTGGGCGCCGTGGTGAAGGGCAGCCCGTCGCAGGGCACGCTGCACGCGGGCGATGTGATCAAGTCGGTGGACGGCACCGCCGTGCGCCAGCCCGACGACGTCGCCAAGCTGGTGACCAAGCACAAGCCCGGCGAGAAGGTGACCTTCTCGATCGTCCCGGCCAAGGTGGCCGCGGCCGCGGAGAAGAGCGGCAAGCGGCCGACCGAGGAGAAGCGAATCACGATCACCACCAAGAAGGCCGGTGGCCGGGCCATCGTCGGCATCCAGGCCGGGATCGACTACACCTTCCCGTTCAAGATCGACATCAAGCTGGCCGACGTCGGCGGGCCGAGCGCCGGTCTGATGTTCGCCCTCGGCATCGTGGACCGGGTGTCCAAGGAGGGCGACCTGACCGGCGGGAAGTTCATCGCGGGCACCGGCACCATCGACGACAAGGGTGTCGTGGGACCGATCGGCGGGATCGAGATGAAGACGATCGGCGCCCGCGAGGCCGGTGCCCAGTTCTTCCTCACCCCCAAGGAGAACTGCGCGGCGGCGGCCATGGACGTGCCGGACGGCCTGCGGCTGGTGAAGGTGCACACCATCGACGACGCGCTGAAGGCACTCAAGAGGATCCGCTCGGGCGACACCGCAGGTCTGCCCCGCTGCGCCGCCGGCTGAGCGGTGCGTACCACCACGTGAGGCGGCCGGCCGGACACCTGTCCGGCGGACCGCCTCACGTCGTACTGCCCTGTGTCGGTCGCGCCCCGGCGTCAGTCGGTGGCGAAGGTGGCGGCCAGCGCGTCGGCGAGACCCGGTACCAGGCCGGCCCCGGTCAGCACCTCCGTCGTGGCGTCCTTCTCGCGCAGCCGCACCGCCGACTCGCGCTCCCCGCCCCGCAGCACGGCGACCGTCATCCGGACCTCCTGGCGCTCCGGGTGCTCCGCGACCCAGGTCGCCAGCTGGGCGTCGTCCAGGTCCTTCGGCACGGAGGACTCGGCGGACGGCGGCAGCATCAGCCGCTCCACGGTCATGGCGCAGCCGATCACGGCGTCGGGCCAGGCGATGGTGGCCAGGAATTCGTCGAGCGGGGCCTGGGAGGGCAGCTCGTCCTGCTCGATGGGGGTGAGGGACGCCGCGGGCTCGTCACTGTCCTCGTCGAGCCCGAGCTGGCCGGCCAGCTCGGGCTCCTGGGCGCGCAGCTGCGCGGTGTCGACGAGGGCGAAGAGCCGGGCGGGCTGATCCCAGCCGAGCCCGGAGGCGTACTCGTCGATTTCCAGGACGGCGCGGGTGAGCGGATTCGCGGCAAGAGGGCCGGTACCGGGGGTTGCGTTGGACATGGTTCATATCGTGCCCTGATCGGACCCGGAATCGGGAACTGAGTAAAGCCTGAGTAAGTTGCATCAGGTGGGCCCACCTGTCCGGGCCCGTACAGAGCCCGTACAGACAACAGCGAACTTCGAGGTGCGCACCTTGGCTTTCCAGATGCCGGACCGCGGCGGAGGCCCGACGGGACCGCGGATCAGAGTCGGCCGGCCGTCCCGGCGCGTCCGGACCCTGTTCATGACCCTGGGTGTGCTGGCTGTGCTGGCCATGCTCTTCGTCATGTTCGCGGGGTTTTGGACGGATTGGCTCTGGTATCGCTCGCTTCATTACTCGTCGGTCTTCAGCACCACCCTGCGGACGAAGATCGGGTTGTTCTTCGTCTTCGGCCTGCTGATGTCCACGGCCGTCGGGGTCAACATCTGGCTGGCGCACCGGCTGCGGCCGCCGCTGAGCGCGATGTCGATGGAGCAGCAGAGCCTCGACCGGTACCGGATGGGCATCGCCCCGTTCAAGAAGTGGGTGCTGCTCGCCGTCACCGCGCTGGTCGGGCTGATCGCCGGGGCCTCCGCGGCCGGTCAGTGGCGGCTGTGGCTGCTGTGGATCAACAGCGTGCCCTTCGGCCAGAAGGACGCGGAGTTCCACAAGGACGTGTCCTTCTTCGCCTTCGACCTGCCCTGGTACCGCTTCCTGCTGAGCTTCGGCTTCGCGGCCACGGTGCTCTCCCTGATCGCCGCGGCCCTGGTGCACTACCTCTACGGGGGCCTGCGCGTCACCAGCCCGGGAGCCCGGGCGACCGGCGCGGCCACCGGCCATCTGTCGGTGCTGGTGGGCGTCTTCGTGGCGCTGAAGGCGGTGGCGTACTGGCTGGACCGGTACGGCCTGGCGGTGAAGTCCAGCGACTTCAAGGCGACGGACAACTGGACCGGTCTGCGCTACGTCGACGCCAACGCCTATCTGCCCGCCAAGACGATCCTCTTCTGCATCGCGGTCATCTGCGCGCTGCTGTTCTTCGCGACGCTGTGGCGGCGCACCTGGCAGCTTCCGGTGATCGGTTTCGGGCTGATGGTGCTGTCGGCGATCCTGATCGGCGGGCTCTACCCGGCGATCGTGCAGAAGTTCCAGGTCCAGCCGAACGAGCAGGCCAAGGAGTCGCCGTACATCAAGAAGAACATCGAGGCCACGCGCAAGGCGTACGGCATCGACGACTCCAAGGTGGCGGACTACACCGGCAAGACCGACGACAAGGGCGGCGCCGCGCTGCGCCAGACCGCCGACTCGACGGCCAGCTACCGGCTCATCGACCCGAGCGTGGTCTCGCCGACCTTCCAGCAGCTCCAGCAGAAGCGTAAGTACTACCAGTTCCCGTCGACCCTGGACGTCGACCGCTACAAGGACGCCGACGGCAAGGACCAGGACACCGTCGTCGGTGTGCGCGAGCTGAACCTCGCCGGTGTGCCCAAGCGGAACTGGATCAACGACCACTTCACCTACACCCACGGCTACGGCATGATCGCGGCCAAGGGCACCACCCCGGACCCCGAGGCGGACCAGCAGGGCGCCCCGGACTTCACCGAGGCCGGGCTGCCCACCAGCGGTGGAGGGGTGGGCTCCGGGCGCTACCGCCAGCAGGTCTACTACGGCGAGAAGACCAACCAGTACTCGATAGTGGGCGGCCCGCAGAAGGAGCTGGACTACGAGGACAACGGCGAGAAGACCACCAGCTACAAGGGCAACAGCGGGGTCAGCCTCTCCAATCCGGTGAACCGCGCCGCCTACGCGGTGGCGTTCGCCGAGCCGCAGATCCTGTACTCCGGCGCCATCGGCGAGGGTTCGCGCATCCTGTACAACCGCACGCCCAAGGAGCGCGTCGAGAAGGTCGCCCCGTGGCTGACCATCGACGGGGACGCCTACCCGGCGGTGGTCGACGGCCGCATCAAGTGGGTCGTGGACGCCTACACCACCACCAACGGCTATCCGTACGCGTCACGGACCACCCTGGGCGACAGCACGGCCGACTCGCTGAGCGGCCAGGACCGTTCGGTGGTCGCCCAGCAGAACAAGGTCAACTACATCCGGAACTCGGTGAAGGCGACCGTCGACGCGTACGACGGATCCGTCAACCTCTACGAGTGGGACACCAAGGACCCGGTGCTCAAGACCTGGGAGAAGGCGTTCCCGGGCACGGTCAAGCCGAAGAGCGCCATCAGCGACCAGCTGAAGGAGCATCTGCGGTATCCGCAGGACCTGTTCAAGGTCCAGCGCGAGCTGCTGACCCGCTACCACGTCACCGACCCGCAGCAGTTCTACAGCGGCAGTGACGCCTGGCAGGTGCCGGACGACCCGACCCGCAAGGACGGCAGCGCGGTCCCGCCGTACTACCTGAGCATGAAGATGCCGGACCAGCAGAAGCAGGCCTTCTCGCTGACGACGACCTTCACCCCCAACGGGCGGCCCACGCTCGGGGCCTTCATGTCCGTCGACGCCGATGCCAAGAGCAAGGACTACGGCACGATAAGGATGCTGAAGGTCACCAATGACGTACCCGGTCCACAGCAGGTGCAGAGCAAGCTGAACGGCACCCCCGAAGTGGCCGAGTTCGTGCGGAACCTCCGGGGCACCGACTCGGACATCGAGTACGGCAACCTGCTGACGGTGCCGTTCAACGGGGGCTTCCTCTACATCGAGCCGGTGTACGCGCGCGGTGGCAACTCCAACTACCCGCTGCTGAAGAAGGTGGGCGTCTCCTACAACGGCAACGAGCCCGCCTTCAAGAACACTTTGCCCGAGGCGCTGGACGCGGTCTTCGGGGAGGAGGCCTCCGACGGGCAGCAGCCGCCGGACGACAGCACCGGGAAGCCGAGCGCCGACCCCACGGTGCAGGAGGCGCTGAAGGACGCCCAGACGGCCTGGGAGGACAGCCAGAAGGCGCTGGAGCAGAAGCCGCAGGACTGGGACGCGTACGGCAGGGCCCAGGAGGACCTCAAGGACGCGCTCGACAAGGCGGCCAAGGCGGAGCAGAAGGCCGCCGACAAGCAGGCGGACGAGCAGGCCGGCAAGCAGAACCAGCCGCGCGGCCAGAGCGGCGGCAACAAGGGCGGCTGACGCCCCGACCAGGGGAAACGACCGAGAAGAGGGCGCCCCGCGCCGTGGTACGGTAGTGACACGACGGCGCGGGGTGGAGCAGCTCGGTAGCTCGCTGGGCTCATAACCCAGAGGTCGCAGGTTCAAATCCTGTCCCCGCTACTGACAGACAAGGCCCGGATCCGCAAGGATCCGGGCCTTGTTGTGTGTCTACTCAACGATTCGGGATACAAGCGTTTGGGTTGTCTCTCTGTGGGCAAGTCGACAAAACGCTGAAGTGACCTCACTGGCTGCGGTATACCAGGTGTACGCCGGATGCGGGTGATGCCACGATGGAATTTATGGGGGACAGGGTCAGTCTGTTGGAGACAGGGCGTTTTGCGCACACGCATGACGATGCCGAGGACGAGACGCGGCACCGCCGTGCGGCCGAGTCCGGCGATACGGCGTCCATGAGCGCGCTCGGCGCGCTCCTGCTGCGGCGCGGCGACCTCGACGGCGCCGAGCCGTATCTGCGCGGGGCCACCGCCGCGGGCGACCGCGCCGCGGCCAACAACCTCGGTGTCCTCCTCCATCAGCGCGGGTACGCCGACGAGGCGGCCGGCTGGTGGCGCATCGCCGCCGTCGCCGGCTCCGCCGCGGCCGCCCACGCCCTCGGCCGCCACCACCGTGAGCGCGGCGACGAACCGGCCGCCGAGTACTGGCTGCGCCAGTCCGCCGAATCCGGCCACACCCTGGGCGCGTACGCCCTCGCCGACCTGCTCGAACACCGCAGCGACATCGGCGCCGAGCGGTGGTTCCGCGCGGCCGCCGAGCGCGGCCACCGGGAGGCCGCCTACCGCCTCGCCCGGATCCTCGACCACACCGACGACGAGAGCGGCGAGGAGCGCGGCCGGCCCGCCGCCGACGCGGAGCCGGAGGAGGCCGAGCAGTGGTACCGGCAGGCCGCCGCGCGCGGCCACCGGCGCGCCGCGCTGCGCCTCGGCACGCTGCTGGAGAAGCGCGGCGAGACCCAGGAGGCGGGCCGCTGGTACCTGACGTCCGCCAAGGACGGCGAGCCGCGCGCCGCCTGCGCGCTCGCCTTCCTGCTGCGCGACGCGGGCGACGCCGACAGCGCCGCCGTCTGGTGGCACCGCGCCGCCCAGGACGGCGACGGCAACGCGGCCAACGCCCTGGGCGCGCTGCACGCCGACCGCGGCGAGACCCAGACCGCCGAGCGCTGGTACCGGGCCGCCCTGGACGCCGGGGACATCAACGGCGCGTACAACCTCGGCCTGCTCTGCGCCGAGCAGGGCCGTACCGCCCAGGCCGAGCAGTGGTACCGCCGCGCCGCCTACGCCGGGCACCGCGAGGCCGCCAACGCGGTCGCCGTCATGCTGCTCCAGCGCGGCGACGCGGCGGGCGCCGAGCCGTGGTTCTCCAAGGCGGCCGAGGCGGGCAGCGTGGACGCCGCGTTCAACCTGGGCATCCTGTACGCGGGCCGGGACGAGGAGCGGGCGGCCCGGCAGTGGTACGAGCGGGCCGCGGCCGCCGGGCACACCGAGGCCGCCCTCCAGGTCGGCATCGCGCTGCTGCGGGAGGGCGACCACCAGGCGGCCGAGCGCCATCTGCGCTGCGCCGCGGGCGGCGGCAGCGCCGAGGCCGCCTTCCGGCTGGCGGCGCTGCTGGACCGCTCGTCGGTCGGCGGCGACCCCGCGGCGACCGGCACCGGCTTCGGCTCGGGGACGCGGTTCCCGGTCGCGCCGGACGACGGCTCCGTGCCCGAGTACGAGGAGTGGTACGAGCGGGCCGCCCGCCAGGGCCACCGGCGCGCCCAGGTGCGCGTCGGGATGCTCGCGGCCGCCCGGGGCGAGGTGGTCGAGGCCGCCCGCTGGTACCGGATGGCCGCCGAGGCGGGCAGCAGCAACGGCGCGTTCAACCTGGGGCTGCTGCTGGCCCGCGAGGGCAGCGAGCCGGAGGCCGCCCTGTGGTGGACGCGCGCGGCCGGGGCCGGGCACGGCCGCGCCGCGCTGCGCCTGGCGCTGCTCGCGGCCCGCCGCGGCGCGCTGGCCGAGGGGCAGCGATGGTGCGCCCGGGCGGTCGAGCTGGGCCCGGCGGAGGTCGCCGAGCGGGCGGCCCGGCTGCGGGACGCGCTGCAGCAGGAGCTGACCGCGTAACCCCCAGGGGAACCGGTTTGCTTCTGGCGTTGGCCTCGGGTTAATGTTGCTTCACACCGACGCGGGGTGGAGCAGCTCGGTAGCTCGCTGGGCTCATAACCCAGAGGTCGCAGGTTCAAATCCTGTCCCCGCTACGAGAGCGAAGGGCCCGGATCCTCAAGGATCCGGGCCCTTCGTCATGTGCGGATACGTGCGGACGGTCGTGCGGGATCCGGAAGGGCGCCACGCCGGATGGCGCCCTTCCGTGGTCAGGCCGCGCAGTCGGGGCAGATCCCGCGGTAGGTCACCTCGACCGCGGAGACCGCGAAGCCGAAGCGCTCCCGCGCGGGCAGGCCGGCCAGCAGGTCGCCGACGGGGTGGACGTCGCGGATCGTGCCGCAGCGCGCGCACACCAGGTGCTGGTGCGCGTGGTGCGCGTTCGGGTCGTAACGCTTCGCCCTGCCGTCCGTGCTGACCTCGATCACCTCGCCGAGCGAGACCAGCTCGCCGAGGGTGTTGTACACCGTCGCGCGGGAGATCTCGGGCAGACGGTCGGCCGCCAGCGCGTGGACCTCGTCGGCGGTGTAGTGCACGTGGTCCCCGTCGAGGACCTCGGCGACGACACGCCGCTGCGCGGTCAGCCGCCAGCCGCGTCCCCGGAGCCGTTTCAGCAGGTCACTCATGCCATTCACCTATCAGTCAGATAAGGACAAGGGTAGCAGTGGCCGGATCCATGACCGGAACCGATATCAGTCTCCAGCTCTTCTTGACTTAGACAAAGTCCAATGTAGGATCGAATCCGATCGATTCACCGAGGAGGCGCACGTGACGGTCCAGGACAACACCACGGCTCCGCTGACCACGGAGTCCGGGGCTCCGGTGGCGGACAACCAGAACAGCCAGACGGCGGGCGCCGGCGGTCCGGTCCTGATCCAGGACCAGCACCTGATCGAGAAGCTCGCCCACTTCAACCGCGAGCGGATCCCGGAGCGGGTCGTGCACGCGCGCGGCGCCGGTGCGTACGGCACCTTCACGCTGACCCGGGACGTCTCCCGGTGGACGCGCGCGGCGTTCCTGTCCGAGGTCGGCAAGCAGACCGAGACGTTCCTGCGCTTCTCTACGGTCGCGGGCAACCTCGGCTCGGCGGACGCGGTGCGCGACCCGCGCGGCTTCGCGCTGAAGTTCTACACCGAGGACGGCAACTACGACCTGGTCGGGAACAACACCCCGGTGTTCTTCATCAAGGACGCCATCAAGTTCCCCGACTTCATCCACACCCAGAAGCGCGACCCGTACACGGGTTCGCAGGAGGCCGACAACGTCTGGGACTTCTGGAGCCTGTCGCCCGAATCCACCCACCAGGTGACCTGGCTCTTCGGCGACCGCGGCATCCCCGCCTCGTACCGCCACATGGACGGCTTCGGTTCGCACACCTACCAGTGGAACAACGCCGCGGGCGAGGTCTTCTGGGTCAAGTACCACTTCAAGACCGACCAGGGCATCAAGAACCTGACCTCGGAAGAGGCCGAACTGCTCGCGGGCAAGGACCCGGACAGCCACCAGCGCGACCTGCGCGAGGCCATCGAGCGCGGTGACTTCCCGACCTGGACCGTGCAGGTGCAGATCATGCCCGAGCGGGACGCGGCGCACTACCGCTTCAACCCGTTCGACCTGACCAAGGTCTGGCCGCACGAGGACTACCCGCCGATCGAGATCGGCACGCTGGAGCTGAACCGCAACCCGCGGAACGTCTTCGCCGAGGTCGAGCAGTCGATCTTCTCCCCGGCCCATCTGGTGCCCGGCATCGGCCCGTCCCCGGACAAGATGCTGCAGGGCCGTCTCTTCGCGTACGGCGACGCCCACCGCTACCGCGTCGGCATCAACGCCGACCAGCTGCCGGTGAACCGCCCGCACGCCACCGAGGCGCGCACCCACGGCCGCGACGGCTTCCTGTACGACGGCCGGCACGCGGGCGCCAAGAACTACGAGCCGAACAGCTTCGGCGGCCCGGCGCAGACCGGCCGGCCGCTGTGGCAGCCGTCCCCGGTCGGCGGTGTCACCGGTGACCACGAGGCGCCCTCGCACGCCGAGGACGACGACTTCGGCCAGGCGGGCGCCCTCTACCGGCTGATGTCGGAGGAGGAGAAGGAGCGCCTGATCGCCAACCTCGCGGGCTTCATCGCGCGGGTCTCGCGCGAGGACATCGCGCAGCGGGCGATCGAGAACTTCCGCAAGGCGGACGAGGACTACGGCAAGCGACTGGAGGTCGCGGTTCAGGCCCTGCGCGGCTGAGGGCCGCTTGCCGTACGAACCGGAGAGGCCGGACGCCAGTGGGCTCCGGCCTCTCCGTGTTGCCCGTGCCGCCCGTGCCGCCCGTGCCGCCCGTGGCGTCAGGCCGGCGCGGGCTGCGGGGCCGGGGTCCAGCAGCGGATGATGTCGCGCACCGAGACCACCCCGACCGGGGCGCCCGCCTCCAGCACGACGAGGTGGCGGAATCCGCCCCGGCTCATCGTGTGGGCCGCCTCCTCCAGGGTCCACCCGGGGGTGGCGAAGACGGCGTCGGCGGTGGTGTGGGCGTGCGCGGTCTCATGGTCCGGGTCCTGGCCCGCGCCGAGGGAGTTGAGGATGTCCCGTTCGGTGAGGATGCCGAGGCCGCTGGTGTCGGGGTCGAGCACGATGGCCGACCCGACCCGGCGCGCGGACATCAGCCGGGCGGCCTGGCGGAGCGTATGCGCGGGGCCGATGGTGAGGACCACCGAGCTCATGGCGTCTCGCACGTGCAGGGGCATGGACGGAGCCACCTCCTTGGGGGGAATCCGCGCGTCGCGTTCGAGAACGGATTCACAAGTTCACAAGGCTCTGGATTCTCATGTTCACATGCTCCGGTGGGCCCAACAAGGGCGCGCGGAAGCCGATCTACCGCTTAGCGCGCGCCCATACGCTCCGGTTGACAGCCGTACGGCTCCCGGTCACTACCGCAGGTAATCCAGCATGGCGCCGTGCAGCAGCCCGTTGGACGCCGCCGCGTCGCCGCTGTTCGGGCCCGGTACGCCGTCGAGCCCGGTGAAGCGGCCGCCCGCCTCCTGGACGATCACCGCGTTCGCCGCCATGTCCCACAGCGACAGTTCCGGCTCGGCGCACAGGTCCACCGACCCCTCGGCGACCATCATGTACGGCCAGAAGTCGCCGTAGCCCCGGGTGCGCCAGCAGGCGCGGGTCAGATCGAGGAAGCCGTTCAGCTTGCCGCGCTCCTCCCAGCCGCTGATTGAGGAGTACGCGAACGACGCGTCCCTCAGCTCGGCCACCTTCGAGACGTGCAGCCGGTGCGCCGAGGTCAGGCTCCGGCCGCTGTAGGCCCCGAGTCCCTCGGCGGCCCACCAGCGGCGGCCCAGCGCCGGTGCGGAGACCACGCCGACCACCGGCCGGTCGCCGCCCGCGCCGCGCTCCATGAGCGCGATCAGGGTGGCCCAGACCGGAACCCCGCGCACGTAGTTCTTCGTGCCGTCGATCGGGTCGACCACCCAGCGGCGCGGGCCGGTGCCCTCGCTGCCGAATTCCTCGCCGAGGACCGCGTCCCGCGGGCGGGCGCGCTGGAGCTGCGAGCGGATCAGCTCCTCGGCCGCCTTGTCGGCCTCGCTCACCGGCGTCATGTCGGGTTTCGTCTCGACCTTGAGGTCGAGCGCCTTGAAGCGCTCCATGGTCGCGGCGTCGGCGGCGTCGGCCAGTACATGGGCGAAACGCAGGTCATCGTGGTAGTCGGCCATGGCCGAACAGTATCGATCCGCACCAGGGCGATCCACCGGAGGCTCTTGACAGTGTCTGGCGGGCCGTCAATTCTGTGCACGCGGAAAGGCCTGGGAGGCGACGATGCCCGCAGCGCGTGAAGCCTTGCTCGACGCGGCCTTCGCGGCCCTCGCGCGCCGCCCGTGGGCCAGGATCCGGATGACCGATGTCGCCGCGTCGGCCGGGGTGTCGCGGCAGACCCTCTACAACGAATTCGGCGGCAAGGACGGCCTCGCGCGCGCCCTGGTGCGGCGCGAGGCCGAGGCGTACCTCAGCGGCGTCGAGCGGGCCCTGACCGGGGTGCCGGGCGCCGCCGGGCCCGGTGAGCGGCTGGCGGCGGCGGCCGTGTGGACCGTCCGGGCCGGGACCGAGAACCCGCTGGTGCGGGCGGTGCTCACCGGCTGCTGGAACGAACGGCTGCCGTCGCCGGCGCGCCCGGCCCCGCTCGGCGGCCCGCCGCGCTCGCGCCGCGCCGCCGCCGTCGAGCCGCTGCCCTCGCCCGTCGATCTGCTGCCCCAGGCGCGGGACCGGGCGGTGCGGCTGCTGGCGGCGGAGTGGCCGCCGGGCGGGCCGGTCCCGCTGGCCCGGGCCTGCGACACGGCCGCGCGGCTGGCGCTGTCGTACGTCATCGCGCCCGCGCCCGCCGTGGAGGTGGCCGGCGCGGTACGCGGCGCGCTCGGCGCCCGGGACGGTCAAGCCCTGACCGGCACTAGTGCCCCGAGCCGGAGAGCTGGAGGCCCACCACGCCGATGATCACCAGCGTGATGGAGACGATCTTCAGCACGGAGACCAGGTCGTCGAGGAAGACCATGCCGTAGATCGCCGTCCCGGCCGCCCCGATGCCCGTCCAGACCGCGTACGCGGGTCCCACGTCGAGCTTCTTCAGGGACAGCGTCAGCAGTCCGAAGCTGCCGAGCGCGAACGCGCAGAACGCGACCGTCGGCCAGAGCCGGGTGAAGCCGTGCGAGAGCTTGAGGCAGACGGCGAAGCCCGTTTCCAGAATCCCGGCGACCACGACCAGCAGCCACGCCATGCAGGTGTCCTCCCGTACCGTCCGACGGCTGCCTTCGCCTGGTTGTCCTTCGCCCGGGTTGTCTCGGTGGTGCGATTATCCCTTTACCTCACCGAGTGGGCGGCAAACGTGGCCGTCGGCGGTGGCCCGGGCCGGGTCAGTCGCCCTCCCGCCGTTCGCGGGTGGCGAGCAGCCTCCGCAGGGAGTACAGCCGGGCCGGATCGGCGTGGCCGTCGGCCACCCACTGGTCCAGGGCGCAGTCCGGCTCGTCGTGGCTGCAGGCGCGCGGGCAGTCGTCGGTGCCGGGCTGCAGATCGGGGAAGGCGTGGATGACCCGTGTCGGGTCCACATGGTGCAGCCCGAAGGACCGCACGCCCGGTGTGTCGATCACCCACCCCTTGTCGTCCGGAAGGGGCAGCGCGAGCGCCGAGGTGGTGGTGTGGCGGCCGCGGCCGGTGACCGCGTTCACCCGCCCGGTGGCCCGCTTGCGCTCCGGCACCAGGGCGTTGACCAAGGTGGTCTTGCCGACGCCCGAGTGGCCGACGAAGACCGTGATCCGGTCCGCCAGCCGCTCCCGCACCCGGTCCGCGGCCTGTCCGCCGGCCAGTTCGTCGCGGTTGGTGACGACATAGGGCACGCCGAGCGTCCGGTAGGTCTCCAGAAGGGCGTCGGCGGGCGCCAGATCGGACTTGGTGAGGACCAGCAGCGGCTCGAGCCCGGCGTCGAACGCCGCCACCAGACAGCGGTCGATCAGCCGCGGCCGGGGCTCGGGGTCGGCGAGGGCGGTGACGATGGCCAGCTGCTCGGCGTTGGCGACGACCACCCGCTCGAACGGGTCGTCGTCATCGGCGGTCCGGCGCAGCACCGAGGACCGCTCCTCGACGCGCACCACGCGCGCGAGGGTGTCCTTGGCGCCGGACAGATCGCCGACGACCGCGACCCGGTCGCCGACCACGACGCCCTTGCGGCCGAGTTCACGGGCCTTCATGGCGATGATGGTGCGGTCCCCGACGAGGACATGGAGCCTGCCGCGGTCGACGGTCAGGACCATGCCCTCGGAGGCGTCCTCGTGTTTGGGGCGGATATGGGTGCGCGGACGGTTTCCCTTGCGGTTCGGGCGGACCCGTACGTCGTCCTCGTCGGTGTGCTTGCCATAGCGGCGCATGGCGGAACGCCCTCAGGCTCCCCGCGCCGCGGATGGTGCCGCGTCGAGCATTCCGGTCCACAGGCCGGGGAAGTCCGGCAGGGTCTTGGCCGTGGTCGCCACGTTCTCGATCTGGACGCCCTCGACGGTCAGGCCCAGGACCGCGGCGGCGGTGGCCAGCCGGTGGTCCTCGTAGGTGTGGAAGATCCCGCCGTGCAGCGGGCGCGGGTTGATCCGCAGCCCGTCCTCGGTCTCCGCGACGTCGCCGCCGAGTTCGTTGATCTCCTTGGTGAGGGCGGCCAGCCGGTCGGTCTCGTGGAGCCGCAGATGGGCGATGCCGCGCAGGACGGACTCGGAGTCGGCCAGCGCCGCGACCGCCGCGATCACCGGGGTCAGCTCGCCGACCTCGTGCAGATCGGCGTCGATGCCGGTGATCCGGCCGGTGCCGGTGAAGGTCAGCCCGGCGTCGGTCAGCTCGCAGGAACCGCCCATGTCGGTGAAGATCTGCCGCAGCGCGTCACCGGGCTGGGTGGTGTGCTCGGGCCAGTCCGGGATGGTCACCCGGCCGCCGGTGACCAGGGCGGCCGCCAGGAACGGCGCCGCGTTGGACAGATCGGGCTCGACGACCAGGTCCCGGCCGAGCAGCGCGCTCGGCGCGACCCGCCAGACGCCCGGCTCGCCGCCCGCCTCCGGGGTGTCGACCCGCGCGCCCGCCGCGCGCAGCATGTCGACGGTCATCCGGATGTGCGGCAGGGAGGGCAGCGCGGAGCCGACGTGGCGCACCTCGACGCCCTGGTTGAAGCGCGGCGCGGACAGCAGCAGCGCGCTGACGAACTGGGAGGACGACGAGGCGTCGATGCGCACCGGGCCGCCGTCCAGCGCCCCGCCGCCGTGCACGGTCATCGGCAGCGCGCCGCGGCCGTCGTCGTCGATGCGGGCGCCGAGCGAGCGCAGCGCGTCGATCACGCCGTGCAGCGGGCGCTCGTGCGAGCGCGGGTCGCCGTCGAAGCGGACGGGGCCGTCGGAGAGGGAGGCGACCGGCGGCAGGAAGCGCATCACGGTGCCCGCGTTGCCGACGTCGATGGTGGCCGGGCCGTGCAGTCCGGCGGGGATGACCCGCCACGCCTCGCCGCCGCCGGAGCCGCCCGCGCCGAAGGCACCGTCGGAGACCGTCTCCTCGATGCCGACGCCCATCGCGCGCAGCGCGTCGGCCATCAGCACGGTGTCGCGCGAGCGCAGCGGCCGGCGCAGCCAGCCGGGCTCGGCGGCGAGCGCGGCCAGGATCAGCCCGCGGTTGGTGACGGACTTCGATCCGGGCACGGTGACGGTCGCGTCGACCGCCCCGTCAGCGGTCGGGGCGGGCCAGAGGGCGGTGTGGTCGCCCGGGGAAGTCTCAATGCCGGTCATGGGTCTCACTTTAGTGGTTCACCGAGAGTGCGAATCTTGATCAAAAGTGGCGAAACCCAGTCGAAACACAGCGCTGGTACAGGCGGTGGAGGGGTGCGCCGAGGGTGTGTACGGGTCAGAGCCGCAGCAGCCAGCGGCCGCCGCCGATCAGTGAGCACAGCGAGACGACGTGGAAGAGCAGCAGCCACACCACGGCCGGCACGTTGGTGAGCCGGGCCAGCTGGTCGGGGTCGGAGTCGTACGCCCCGCCGCGCCGCCGCTTGCCCTGGAGCTCGAACGGCGGACGGACGCCGCCGATCAGCAGGAACCACACCACGCCGTACGCGAAAGCGGCCTGTACGTCCGGCTCGGTCAGCCAGGAGACGAGGAAGAAGGCGGCCCCGGCGGTGACGACCGTGAGCACGCCGTACGCGTTGCGGATCATCACCAGCATCGCGGCGAGCAGCGCCGTCGTGCCCCACAGCAGCGCGGTGATGTGGTTCGCGGCCAGCAGCCAGGCGCCGAGCAGTCCGATCAGGGAGGGCGCGGTGTACCCGGCGGCCGCCGTGAGCACCATGCCGATGCCGGTGGGCTTGCCGCGCGAGACGGTCAGCCCCGAGGTGTCCGAGTGCAGCCGTATGCCGTCCAGGCGCCGCCCGCTGAGCAGCGCGACCAGTCCGTGACCGCCCTCGTGGGCGATCGTGATCGCGTTGCGGGATATGCGCCAGGAGGTGCGGAAGACGACGACGGCGAGGGCTATCACTCCGGTGGAGGCGACCAGCCACAGCGTGGGGTCGGGCTGAGCGCCCACGACCCGGTCCCACAGATCGGCGGCGTTCGTTGGATCCATGTGCGGGCGGCTCCTCGCGTCGGTTGGCGTCGTGGCAGTGTGGCACCTATGTGCGGTCGATACGCAGCGAGCCGGAGACCCGAGGATCTCGTCGGGCTCTTCGGGGTGGAGAAGTGGGAGCCGGAGGAGGCTCTGGCGTCGGACTGGAACGTCGCGCCCACCAAGGACGTGTACGCGGTGCTGGAACGCCCGCTCAAGGGCCCCGGGGCCGAAGCCGCCGGGCCGCGGCCGGTCCGCCAGCTGCGGGCGCTGAAGTGGGGCCTCGTCCCGTCCTGGGCGAAGTCCCCCGAGGGCGGCCCGAAGATGATCAACGCCCGGGCCGAGACCGTGCACGAGAAGCCCTCGTACCGGCGCCCGTTCGCCTCGCGCCGCTGCATCCTGCCCGCCGACGGCTACTACGAGTGGGTCACCGGCTCGGGGGAGCGGCAGCTGGAGGAGAAGGGGAAGCGCAAACGGCCGCGCAAGCAGCCGTACTTCGTGACCCCGGTGGACGGTTCGGTCATGGCGATGGCCGGGCTGTACGAGTTCTGGCGGGACCGCACGCTGCCCGACGAGCACCCCCGCGCCTGGTGGGTGACCTGCACGGTGATCACCACCGAGGCGGAGCGGGAGCCATTCGCGGGCGGCGGCGTCGGCGCCGAGGGCGAGGGGCCGGGCTCGCTGGCCGATATCCATCCGCGGATGCCGCTCGTGCTCACCGAGGACCGCTGGGATTCCTGGCTGGATCCCGCCCGTACCGACCCCGAGGACCTGCGGCCGCTGCTGGCGCCGCCGCCCGCGGGGCTGCTGCGCGCGTACCCCGTCGCGACCGGGGTGAGTGATGTCCGTAACAACGGACCGGAGCTGCTGACGGAGCTGGAGGCTCCGGAAGAGGGCACCCTGTTCTGATGACGCGCACCCCCACACCAGGCACCACGCCCACCTCCGAGACCGTGCCGACCCCGGTCGGCGACGCCCGCATCACCTGGCACCACGCCTCCGGCGCGCACACCGTGCTGGCCGTCTCGCACGGCGCGGGCGGCGGCATCGAGGCGCGCGACCTGCGGGCGCTGGCCGCCGCGCTGCCGCCGCTGGGGGTGAGCGTGGCGCTGGTGGAGCAGCCGTGGCGGGTGGCGGGCAAGAAGGTCGCGCCCGCCCCCAAGACCCTGGACACCGGCTGGCGCGCGTTGTGGCCCGCGCTGGAGCGGCCCGGCCTGCCGGTCGTCGCGGGCGGCCGCAGCGCGGGGGCGAGGGTGGCCTGCCGTACGGGGGCGGAGCTGGGCGCCCGTGCGGTGCTGGCGCTGTCCTTCCCGCTGCACCCGCCGGGCAAGCCGGAGAAGTCCCGCGCCGAGGAGTTGCTGTCCACGGGCCTGCCGACGCTGGTCGTCCAGGGCGGCCGGGACCCCTTCGGCCGCCCCGGGGAGTTCCCGGCGCTGCCCAAGGGCACGGAGCTGGTCGAGGTGGCGCACGGCGACCACGGCTTCGCCGTGCCGAAGTCGGCGGACGTCACCGAACCCGAAGCCCTCGCCGTGATCACCGAAGCGGTGGGGGAGTGGCTGGTGCGGCTCGCGGGCTGAGCGCCGTGTGCGCGAGGTCACGGGAATGCGGGGTGGGGGGCTGGTGTTATACGCCTCGTAGGTACTGACCGCGATACGAGGCACCAGCACGAGGAGAGGGAGTTCCCCGCATGGGTTCGCTTGCTTGCCCGGCCCGCCCGCAGGCGGCTGACCTGGACTGGCGTCAGCTGGAGGCGGAGCAGACCGCGAAGATCGAGGCGGCGGGCGGACCGGATCGTCGTCTATTCTCCGATTCGAGCGGGTCCGCATCCGGCCCCGCCGCGGAAACGGAGGAGGTGGGTCAGGTCACTGGGACCGACGCAGAGACCGACGGCGTCATCGAGGGAGCGCCGGCCGAGCAGCGGCAGGAGACGTCCGCCGAGCGCAACGCGCGCTTCGAGCGGGACGCCCTGACGTACCTCGACCAGATGTACTCTGCCGCGCTGCGGATGACCCGTAATCCGGCCGACGCAGAGGACCTCGTGCAGGAGACGTACGCGAAGGCGTACGGGTCCTTCCACCAATTCCGCGAGGGCACCAACCTCAAGGCGTGGCTGTACCGCATCCTCACCAACACGTTCATCAACTCGTACCGCAAGAAGCAGCGCGAACCCCAGCGCAGCGCGGCCGAGGAGATCGAGGACTGGCAGCTCGCCCGCGCCGAGTCGCACATGTCGACCGGTCTGCGGTCCGCCGAGTCCCAGGCCCTGGATCACCTTCCGGATTCGGATGTCAAGGAGGCCCTTCAGGCCATTCCCGAGGAGTTCCGGATCGCGGTCTACCTCGCGGATGTCGAGGGGTTTGCGTACAAGGAGATCGCCGACATCATGGGGACACCCATCGGTACGGTGATGTCCCGCCTGCACCGTGGGCGCCGTCAGCTGCGCGGCATGCTGGAGGACTATGCCCGTGGGCGCGGGCTCGTCCCGGCGGGCGCGTCCGGTGCGGCGGCGGACGAGTCGCACGATCGGAAAGGCGCGGACTCATGAGCTGCGGAGAGCCGCACGAGACGGATTGCTCCGAGGTCCTCGACCATCTCTACGAGTTCCTCGATCGCGAGATGCCCGACGGCGACTGCGCCAAATTCGAGGTGCACTTCGACGAGTGCTCCCCTTGCCTGGAGAAGTACGGCCTGGAGCAGGCCGTGAAGAAGCTGGTCAAGCGGTGCTGCGGGCATGACGACGTGCCCAGCGACCTCCGTTCGAAGGTCATGGGCCGCATCGAGCTGATCCGGGCGGGGGAAGCCGTGCCGGAGCGCGAGCTGACCACGGAGACGGCGGACTCCCCCGAGGCGCGTACGCCCACCACCGCCCAGGAGTGACCCTGGCCCGCGGGGCGCGGGCGGTGTGCACCGAAGGTCCGATCATCACCCGAAGGGGTGCAATCGGGCGGTCCAGCCGCTCCCGCCCGCCGCATGCGGCCCTATTCTCCCCAATCTGACCCGCCCCTGACGTGGGGCGGCGACCGGATGCGGATGGGGAGGAGGGCGGTCGTTGCGGGCACTTCCTCTCGGGGCGCGCGCCTATGTGCTGAGCGCCGTGCTCGCCGGGGCGCTGTGCGCCGCCCCGGGCTTGCGTCCCCACACGGCCGTCCCCTGGGCCACGGTGATCCTGCTCGCCGCGGTGTACGCGGTGGGGTCCCGTACGGCGCGGGCCCCGTCCCCCGAATGGTGCGGCCCCGTCCTGCTGGCCGGGGCTTTTCTGCTGCCGCCCGCCGCCGCGGCGCTCGTCGCGGTGCCCGGGGCGTTGCTGGGCCGGGTCGAGCGGCACCCCGCGCCGGTGCGGCGCGCCTGGCGCGCAGCGCAGCTCTCCCTGGCCGTCTGGGCCGCCGCGTACGCCTTCCGGGCGCTCGGTGGCCCGTACGCCTTGCGCGCCGCCGAGAACCCCGGTGTGCCCGGTTTTCCGCGGGCCCTGGCCGCCGCGCCGGCCGCCGCGCTCGTGCTGGGGCTGGTCATCGCCGCGCTGGAGGGCGGGGTGCTGGTCCTCGCCGAGCGCCGCCCGGCCCGTGCCGCCTGGCGCGGCCGGCCCCTGAGCGCTCTGGCGCCCCAGCTGGTCCACGGGCCCGCCGGGCTCGCCATGGCGGTGCTGTGGCGCAGCCCGTACGGACCGGCGGCGGCCCTGCTGGTGCTGCTGCCGATGTACGTCTGCGCCTGCGTCTTCGCGCTCTGTCACCGCGAGCGCGCCGCCCACCAGGCCACCATCCGCGCTCTGGTCCAGGCGGTCGACATCAAGGACCGCTACACCCGGGGCCACAGCGAGCGCGTCGGCCGCGCCTCCGTGATGATCGCCCGCGAGCTGGGCATGAACGGCGACCGGCTGGAGGCCCTGCGCATCGCGGGCATCCTGCACGACGTGGGCAAGCTCGGCGTCCCCACCCGGCTGCTGCGCAAGAACGGTCCGCTGACCCCCGAGGAGCGCCGCGTCATCGAGCTGCACCCCGAATACGGCCATGAGATGGTGCGCGGTATCCGCTTCCTGGGCGAGGCGCGGACGGCCATCCTGCACCACCACGAGCGGCTGGACGGCAGCGGCTATCCGTACGGGCTGGCCGGTTCCCAGATCCCGGAGTTCGCGCGGGTGGTGGCGGTCGCGGACGCCTTCGACGCGATGACCTCGACGCGTACGTACAGCCGGGCCCGCCCGGTGGAGACGGCCGTCGCGGAGCTGAAGCGGTGCGCGGGCACGCAGTTCGACCCGCGCATGGTGCGGGCCCTGGCCCGCGCGCTGGACCGGCACGGCTGGCACGCGGCGGTCACCGCGGACGCCCGTGCGCAGGCCCGTACGGGGGCGGCGACGGGCGCCGCGCCCGCCGCCGACGAGCGCGGAAACGTCCCGCCGCCCCCGCTCGTACGCGCCGCCACCGCCCCGCGCGCCCCCGACGGCCCCCCGCCGCCGCCGCGGCCCCCAGGCCCCGGCGGCGCCCCGTGCCCCCCGCGCGCCGCCCCGGCGGGGCCCGCCCGGGTCCGGGCCGGGGGCGGG